>NZ_JBHVST010000038.1:0-94901 GCF_042885015.1 Streptomyces sp. NPDC058086
TGTTTTTTTTCACAGCGACGGCGGGGGGGGCCCCCGTTCTTTCCGCGCGCCCCCCCGACGTCGTATCGCAGCTGTCGGAGCCGACTAGCTCGTCGCGTCGTCGCGGCGGACCGAGAGCAGGTCCTCGAGCTGTTCCTCGCGGGCCTGGGCGGCGACGAAGAGGAGCTCGTCGCCCGCCTCCAGGGAGTCCTCCTGGGAGGGCGTGAGGACGCGGGTGCCGCGGATGATCGTGACCAAGGAGGTGTCCTCGGGCCACTCCACATCGCCGACCTGCGTGCCGGCCAGGGCCGACTCCGGCGGGAGGGTCAGCTCGACCAGGTTCGCGTCGCCGTGGCTGAAGCGCAGCAGCCGGACCAGGTCGCCGACGCTCACCGCCTCCTCGACCAGGGCCGACATCAGACGCGGGGTGGAGACCGCCACGTCCACGCCCCAGGCCTCGTTGAACAGCCACTCGTTCTTGGGGTTGTTCACACGGGCGACGACGCGCGGGACGCCGTACTCGGTCTTCGCGAGCAGCGAGACGACCAGGTTGACCTTGTCGTCACCGGTGGCCGCGATGACCACGTTGCAGCGCTGCAGCGCCGCCTCGTCCAGCGAGGTGATCTCGCAGGCGTCGGCGAGCAGCCACTCCGCCTGCGGGACGCGCTCGACCGAGATGGCGGTCGGCGCCTTGTCGATCAGCAGAATCTCGTGCCCGTTCTCCAGGAGCTCGCCCGCGATGGAGCGACCGACGGCACCGGCACCGGCAATGGCGACCCTCATCAGTGACCGCTCTCCTCTTCGGGGCCCTCGGCGAACGACGCCTCGACCTTCTCGACGTCGTCCGTGCGCATCATCACGTGCACGAGGTCGCCCTCCTGCAGCACCGTCTGCGAGGTGGGCAGGATCGCCTCGCCAAGCCGCGTGAGGAAGGCCACACGCACCCCGGTCTCGTCCTGGAGGCGGCTGATCTTGTGGCCGACCCAGGCGGCGGAGGCGTGCACCTCGGCGAGCTGCACCCCGCCGGTGGGGTCGCGCCACAGCGGCTCGGCACCCGAGGGAAGCAGCCGCCGCAGCATCTGGTCGGCCGTCCAGCGGACGGTGGCGACGGTCGGGATGCCCAGGCGCTGGTAGACCTCGGCGCGGCGCGGGTCGTAGATGCGCGCCGCGACGTTCTCGATGCCGAACATCTCGCGCGCCACCCGGGCAGCGATGATGTTCGAGTTGTCACCGCTGGAGACGGCGGCGAAGGCGCCGGCCTCCTCGATACCCGCCTCGCGCAGGGTGTCCTGGTCGAAGCCGACTCCGGTGACACGACGGCCGCCGAAGCCGGAGCCCAGTCGTCGGAAGGCGGTGGGGTCCTGATCGATCACAGCGACCGTGTGCCCCTGTTGCTCCAGGGTCTGGGCCAGAGCGGAACCCACTCTTCCGCAGCCCATGATGACGATGTGCACGACCGTCCTTCCGAATGTAAATGGTTACGGCTCAGGCTAAACAGGGTCTCAGACCGCCGCCCAAGCTACACACGCGCGGTCGATCAGGGGCACCCCTGTGCACGTTCGCCTGTGCGTTCCCGGCGATCAGCGGCGATTGAAGCTGCGCACGCTGAGAAGAGTCAGGATTCCGAGGCCGACGAGTCCTGCGGTGGCGCCGATGAGCTCAGCGGTCGCGTGCATGGAACCTCCATAGTGGGATAAACAGGGGCTTTGTCATATAGACATGCGGAAGTGCGCGGCCGCGGAATCCGCAACGGGGCCCCTCCCCGTTTTCACTCGGAGAGCAGATGTCGAGCGGCGGGTGGGCGACCCCCCGTTCGAACGCTTACGATCCTCTGCGTGTCCAAACTGACCGACGTGCCCAAACGGATCCTGATCGGGCGCGCACTGCGCAGTGACCGGCTCGGGGAAACCCTCCTGCCGAAGCGCATCGCACTCCCCGTCTTCGCATCCGACCCGCTCTCCTCCGTGGCCTACGCACCCGGGGAAGTGCTTCTGGTCCTTTCCATCGCGGGCGTGTCGGCCTACCACTTCAGCCCCTGGATCGCGCTCGCGGTCGTCGTGCTGATGTTCACGGTGGTCGCTTCCTACCGGCAGAACGTGCACGCCTACCCCAGTGGTGGCGGCGACTACGAGGTGGCCAACACCAACCTCGGCCCCAGGGCCGGCCTCACCGTCGCCAGCGCGCTGCTCGTCGACTACGTCCTCACCGTCGCCGTGTCGATCTCGTCCGGGATCGAGAACCTCGGCTCCGCCGTCCCCTTCGTCGTCGAGCACAAGGTGCTGTGCGCCGTCGTCGTCATCGTGCTGCTCACGCTGATGAACCTGCGCGGAGTGAAGGAGTCCGGAAAGCTCTTCGCGATTCCGACGTACGTCTTCGTCGCGGGCGTCTTCATCATGATCGCGTGGGGCGCCTTCCGTGGGCTCGTCCTGAACGACACCATGCGCGCGCCGACCGCCGACTACCACATCAAGGCCGAGCACCAGGGGCTCGCGGGCTTCGCGCTCGTCTTCCTGCTGCTGCGCGCCTTCTCCTCCGGCTGCGCGGCGCTCACCGGCGTCGAGGCCATCTCCAACGGCGTCCCCGCCTTCCGCAAGCCCAAGTCGAAGAACGCCGCGACCACTCTCGCGGCGATGGGCCTGCTGGCCGTCACCATGTTCTGCGGCATCATCGCCCTGGCCATGTCGACCAAGGTCCGGATGGCCGAGAACCCGGCCACCGACCTGATCCACAACGGCATCCCGATCGGCTCCGGCTACGTCCAGAACCCGGTGATCTCGCAGGTCGCCGAGGCGGTCTTCGGCAAGGGCAGCTTCCTGTTCATCGTGCTCGCCGCCGCCACCGCGCTGGTCCTGTTCCTCGCTGCCAACACCGCGTACAACGGCTTCCCGCTGCTCGGCTCGATCCTCGCCCAGGACCGCTATCTGCCGCGCCAGCTGCACACCCGCGGCGACCGCCTCGCCTTCTCGAACGGCATCGTCCTGCTCGCGGGCGCGGCCACGCTCCTGGTCGTCATCTACGGCGCCGACTCGACCCGGCTGATCCAGCTCTACATCGTCGGCGTCTTCGTCTCCTTCACGCTCAGCCAGACCGGCATGGTCCGGCACTGGAACCGCCACCTGCGCACCGAGAAGGACCCGGCCAAGCGCAGCCACATGATCCGCTCCCGCGCGATCAACGCCTTCGGCGCCTTCTTCACCGGCCTGGTGCTGGTCGTCGTCCTCGTCACCAAATTCACGCACGGCGCCTGGGTCGCCCTGCTCGGCATGGTGATCTTCTACGCGACGATGAGCGCGATCCGTAAGCACTACGACCGCGTCGCCGAGGAGATCGCCGCCCCCGAGGGGCCCTCCGACGACAGCGTCCGCCCCTCCCGGGTCCACTCGGTAGTCCTGATCTCCAAGATCCACCGCCCGACCCTGCGTGCCCTCGCCTACGCCAAGCTGATGCGCTCCGACACCCTCGAGGCGCTCAGCGTCAACGTCGACCCGGCCGAAACCAAGGCACTACGCGAGGAGTGGGAGCGGCGCGGCATCGACGTACCGCTGAAGGTCCTCGACTCGCCGTACCGCGAGATCACCCGGCCCGTCATCGAGTACGTGAAGGGCCTGCGCCGGGAGTCCCCGCGCGACGCGGTCTCGGTCATCATCCCCGAGTACGTGGTCGGCCACTGGTACGAGCATCTGCTGCACAACCAGAGCGCGCTGCGGCTCAAGGGCCGGCTGCTGTTCACGCCCGGTGTGATGGTCACCTCCGTGCCCTACCAGCTGGAGTCCTCGGAGGTCGCGAGGAACCGGGCCCGCAAGCGGCAGGAGTGGAACGCGCCGGGTGCGGTGCGCCGGGGTCCGGCGGAGGAACGCCCGAAGGAGTCCTCGAACACCAAGAGCTGACGGCCCTGCGACCGCAGGGGCCGACGGCTTTGTGGTGAGCGGCCGGGCAACGTCCACGTAGACTGGTGGGCTGTTGTCCGGCCGTTCGCGGTTCCGCGACCCCTTCCTCATCCCCTTTCGCATCTGGAGTCACCCCGCCATGCAGGCAGAACCGAAGAAATCGCTGGTGGGGGAGGAGTACGAGGTCGAGATCGGCCCCGTGGCCCATGGCGGGCACTGCATCGCCCGTTCGGCCGAGGGCCAGGTCCTCTTCGTCCGGCACACCCTGCCCGGCGAGCGCGTCGTCGCGCGCGTCACGGAGGGCGAGGAGGGCGCGCGCTTCCTGCGCGCGGACGCGGTGACGATTCTCTCGGCGTCCAAGGACCGCGTCGAAGCACCCTGCCCCTACGCCGGCCCCGGCCGCTGCGGCGGCTGCGACTGGCAGCACGCCAAGCCGGGCGCACAGCGCCGCCTCAAGGGCGAGGTCATCGCCGAGCAGCTGCAGCGGCTCGCGGGCCTCACGCCCGAGGAGGCGGGCTGGGACGGCACGGTGATGCCCGCCGAGGGCGACAAGCTGCCCGCCGGCGAGGTCCCGGCCTGGCGCACGCGCGTGCAGTACGCCGTGGACGCGGACGGCAACGCCGGACTGCGCCGCCACCGCTCGCACGAGGTCGAGCCGATCGAGCACTGCATGATCGCGGCGCCGGGCGTGAGCGAACTCGGTATCGAGGAGCGCGACTGGTCCGGCATGGCCTCGGTCGACGCGATCGCCGCGACCGGCTCCCAGGACCGCATGGTCATCCTGGAGCCCCGCCCCGGTGCCCGCCTGCCCCTCGTGGAGCTCGACAAGCCCGTCTCCGTGATGCGCGTCGAGGAGCACGACGGCGGCATCCACCGCGTCCACGGCCGCGCGTTCGTGCGCGAGCGGGCCGACGGCCGTACGTACCGCGTCGGCAGCGGGGGCTTCTGGCAGGTCCACCCGATGGCGGCCGACACCCTGGTCAAGGCCGTCATGCAGGGCCTGATGCCGCGCAAGGGCGAGATGGCGCTCGACCTGTACTGCGGCGTCGGCCTCTTCGCGGGCGCCCTCGCGGACCGCCTCGGCGACAAGGGCGCGGTCCTCGGCATCGAGTCCGGCAAGCGCGCGGTCGAGGACGCCCGGCACAACCTCACCGCCTTCGAGCGGGTCCGCATCGAACAGGGCAAGGTCGAGTCGGTCCTCCCGCGCACCGGCATCACCGAGGTCGACCTGATCGTCCTCGACCCGCCCCGCGTCGGCGCCGGCAAGAAGACGGTTGAGCAACTCTCCTCCCTGGGCGCCCGCCGCATCGCGTACGTCGCCTGCGACCCGGCGGCGCTCGCCCGCGACCTCGGGTACTTCCGCGACGGCGGGTACAAGGTACGGACGCTGCGGGCGTTCGATCTCTTCCCGATGACGCATCACGTGGAGTGCGTCGCCATTCTTGAGCCGGTCCGACAGGCCGTCTGACCTGCGGCTTCTCGGGAATGGGCATAGGTTCGACCTGCTTCCGGTG
Organism: Streptomyces sp. NPDC058086; assembly: GCF_042885015.1. Taxonomy (NCBI): domain Bacteria; kingdom Bacillati; phylum Actinomycetota; class Actinomycetes; order Kitasatosporales; family Streptomycetaceae; genus Streptomyces; species Streptomyces sp. NPDC058086. Next base: position 5,381 of record NZ_JBHVST010000038.1, read on the forward strand.
ACACCCCGTGGTTCCGGCACGGAAAAGCGATACGGAACCAAAATTCGCGGAGTGTCGACACGCGGACTTTCCGACGGCGGTGTGCCGCGACCGCATTGTTGGTTAGGGTGCCAAGTGGACGACGGGGGGCTCGTCGGTGGGGAGTTGGCACCAGGAGAAGCCGAAGACCACGTCGACCAGCTGACGATCCCGGCCATGCCGGCGGGCGGCGGCGGGCAGTTCTCGGGGGCGCGGTATCGCGGTAGCGGCGGGTGACATGGCGTCGGCCTCGACGGGAGGGGGAAGGTGCATCGCATCTGCCGGAGGGTCCGCGACGGTGTGCGGGCTTCCGCTGGGGTTGTGGCGGCAGCCGGCGACCAGAGCCCGAGACGCGATGCGCGCAGCCCGGGCGGTGGTGGCCGCGACCATGCCGTTTCCGACCTGCCCGCGGGCGCCGAGGTACTGACGGGACACATGGGCCGTGGCGTGCCCGGACTTACGGTCACCGGAGTCGTCCGGAACCAACGCCCCGCCGTAGTGTGGCGCGGTCGCCGACTCGGGCATCAGCAAAGCACCGCAGGCCGACCGGACGCGGTGGACGTGTGACCGGCCGGTCGGCGCCCGCGGTGCTGCCCTCATCGCTGCGCGTGTGGCTCGGGCCGATTGCGGCCCTAGCGGCGCTGGTGGTCGTCGTGCTCGGAGTCCTGTACGCCGGCCACAGCGAGCCCGGCATGGTGGACGCGCGGATTTGGGCGCCGACGGCGGACAGTGTGCGGCCGCCGTGGCGGTACGTCGCTCTGGCCATGGACTTCTTGGGGGAGCCCGCAGGATCGGTGATGCTGGTCGTGGCCGCCGTGACGGGCTGCCTGCTGCTTCGGCGTCCTCGCGCGGCGGTGCTCGTCGTTGCCGGCGTCGGCATGACCGTGGCGACGACGACGCTGCTCAAGTCCTTGGTGGGGCGCACCATCCACGGCGACAACCTGTCCTATCCGAGCGGGCACACCGCCTTCGCCACCGCGCTCGCCCTCATGGTGGCGCTGCTCGCGACCGGCCGGCTCGGCCTCGGCAGGACGGCCGGCACACTACTCGTGCTCGCCGCGGCGCTGGTTGCCGGCGCCGTCATGGGCTGGGCGGAGGTCGTCCTGGGCGCGCACTACCCGACCGACGCCCTCGGCGGCTGGTGCACCGCGCTGGCGGTGATACCGGCGACCGCGTGGCTGGTCGACCGGATGGCTGACCGGCTGGTCGATCGGATGGCCGACGCCGGTCGGCAGGAGCGTCGCTGACGTCACGTCACGCCAAGCGGCGGAATACGGGCTTCACCGGTCGTCCGGCCAGCCAGGGGGTGGGGTCAGCGGCGTCCAGTGCCTTCCGGTACACCGCACATGCCTGGGCCACCACGTCGACGGTGTGATCGATGTCGGCGTCGCTGAGCGCGCTGCTCACCACGAACGACGGGGCCAGCACCCCGCCCGCGAGGAGTCGGCGCAGGAACAGGGTGCGGTATTGCTGCGACGGCTGCCGGTTCTCGTCGAGGGTGGCGAAGACCAGGTTGCTGGCCCGGCCCCGGACGACGATGTGGTCGCCGACGCCCATGCCGGCCGCGGCGTCGCGGAGACCGGCGGCCAGCCGCTCACCGAGGGCGTGCAGCCGCGCGGTGACGCCCTCTTCGGTGTAGATGGTCTGCACGGCCATCGCGGCTGCCAGGGAGTGCGTTTCCGCACCGTGCGTGGTGGACAGCAGGAACACCCGTTCGCCGGAGTGACGCAGCCCGCCCCGCTCCATCAGATCGCGGCGCCCGGCCAGCGCGGAGACGGCGAATCCGTTGCCCAGCGCCTTGCCGAACGTGGAGAGGTCGGGGACGACGCCGTACAGGCCCTGGGCGCCCGCCTCGGACCAGCGGAAGCCGGTGATCATCTCATCGAAGATCAGTACGCAGCCGTGCCGGTCGGCCAGCTCGCGCAGGCCGGCGAGGTACCCGGGCGGCGGCTCGGTGTGGGTGGCGGGTTCGAGGATCAGGCAGGCGACCTCGTCCTGGTACCGGGTGAGCAGCTCCTCGGTGGCGGCCAGGTCCCCGTAAGGGAATGCCACGGTGAGCTCGTTGGTCGCCGCCGGAACACCGGCGGACATCGGCGTGGTGCCGATGAACCAGTCGTCGACGGAGAAGAACGGATGGTCGGCACAGAGGGCCACCCGCGGGCGCCCGGTGGCGGCGCGGGCGAGGCGCACCGCGGCGGTGGTGGCGTCGGAGCCGTTCTTCGCGAACTTCACCATCTCGGCGGTCGGCACCGTGGCCAGGAAGCGTTCCGCGGCTTCGACCTCCACGATGGACGGCCGGACGAAGTTGCTGCCGCGGTCGAGTTCCCGCCGTACCGCCTCGGTCACGCGTGGGTGGGCGTGGCCGAGGCTGACCGACCGCAGGCCGGAGCCGTACTCGACGTAGCGGTTGCCGTCGATGTCCCACACGTGGGCACCGCGGCCGTGGCTGATGACCGGGGCCAGGTTCTCGGGGTACTGGTCGTCGCCCTTGGCGTAGGTGTGCGCGCCTCCGGGGATCATGGCGTGCAGCCGCTCGTTCGCCATCCGCGAGCGGGGCAGGAGGAGTTCTTGGGTGTCTTCGGTGGGCACGCCGACCTCAACTTTCTTTGTGCTGCAGGACCTTGGCGAGGCTCGGCGCCTCCCGGTCCCGCCTGGACATCGATGCGACCGGCAGCGGCCAGGGGATGGCGAGCTCCGGGTCGTCGAAGGCGATCGTCACGTCCTCGGCCGGATCGTGCGGGCGGTCTATCCGGTACGAGGTGTCGGCGGTCTCGGTCAGCGCCTGGAAGCCGTGCGCGCACCCCGCCGGGATGTACAAGGTCACCTGCGTCTCGCCGGACAGCTCGAAGAAGGCCCGGTTCCGGTACGTCGGCGAGTCCGGCCGCAGGTCCACGACGACGTCGAAGATCCTCCCGTACGAGCACCGCACCAGCTTGGCCTCGCCGGCGCCGGAGCGCAGGTGCAGGCCGCGCAGCACGCCCCGGACCGAGCGGGACAGGCTGTCCTGGACGAAGGCGTCCGGGTCGAGGCCCACCGAGCGGACCACGTCGGCGTCGAAGGTGCGGCAGAAGAAGCCGCGTTCGTCGGCGTACGGCGTCGGCTCGAAGAGGTACGCGCCGGTGATCTCCGGGACTTCGGTCGCCTTCATGGAGCCTTCCGCAAGGTGTGGGCGTGGTCGGTCGTCGGGAACAGGGCCGCGGTCAAGGAGTTGAACTGGTGCTCGAGTTGCCGGGCGGCGGCCAGGTTCCGCTCGGTGAGGGTCTGCCGCAGCTCGGCCGAACGCTTCTCCAGCGCACGGAACTGCTCGAGCAGCCGGTCGGCGTCGACCTCGCGCGCCGGGTGGCAGTACGCGCCGAGGCCCATCTCCGCCATGAGCGCGTCGCTCTTCGCCGCGTAGCACAGAGCGAGCACCGGCGTACCGGTCTTCAGCGCGCAGATCAGGTTGTGGTAGCGGATCGCCACCACGGTGTCGGCAGCCGCCATCTCCTTCATCAGGTCGTCCAGTGAGGACGGCTCGGCAGCGGTGACCAGCGGTGAATCCACCGCGTCGAGGATCGAGGCGACCACCGAGGCATCGCACGCGTCGCCGGTGAGCAGCCGGACCGGCCTGCCCTCCTCGACCAGCGTGCGGACGAACCGGGTCGTCCCGTCGAGGTAGCGCCGGTATATCTCCTCGGCCCGGGCGCGGTCGTCGTTGCCGCCGTGGAAGTCCATGACACCGACGCAGACCGGGCCGGGCGAGCCGGACGGGGCGCTCGCCCGCGGCGTCGGCAGCGCGAACGCGAGGTCCGGGTAGACCTCGTCGCGAGCGGTGTCCACGCCCATCGCCCGCATCGCGTCACGGGACTGGGCGTCCCGGTACGACCGGTATGCGGCCAGCCGCGCCGACCAGCGCACCAGGGCCCGGGTCGGCCGGTTGCCGATCGTCGCGGCGCCGACGCTGACCAGCGCCACCCGGGTGCGCAGCAGCCGGCCGCTCGCGCAGAGCAGGAACAGCGAGTAGGGGAAGCCCCACGGCCGCAGCGGCAGTGTCGCCTCCAGGACGCCCATGCCCGGCACGATCACCACGTCGTGCCGGCGCACCCAGCCGGCGGTGCGGAAGACGTCGACGAGTTTGCCCAGACCCTTCGCCGTGATCGCGCCCGCACGCGACGCGGTCCGGTACTCCCCGCGGTACCAGTGCAGCCGCGTCGCGGGGATCCCGAACCGGGTCGTCACGGCCTCGGGTCCGCCGCACAGCGCGTCCACGACCGCCTCCGGGTGTTCGGCGCGGAGGTACCCGAGCACGGCTTCGAGCGAACCGTCGTTGCCGAGGTTGCCGGAGCCGAGCAGGCCGAACACCCCGACCCGCACCGGCGTTCCGTCGGCGGACGTCATCCCTGCCTCCCCTCTCGGCCGGCGACGAGGGCGTCGACGGAGACCGTGAGCAGGGCCGGGTCGACCGGGGCGCGGTCCTCGACCCGCTCGCCTGCGCCCGGCCGGACCCGGCTGGTCATCCAGGCGGCCAGGTGGCGGTAGCACGCGCGCCGGTCGGCCGGGGACAGCGGCGCCCGTCGGATCGCCGAGGCGAAGCCCCAGACGTACTCGGCGAGCAGCCGGGGCGTCGGGTGCAGCGGGCCTGCCCGGCGCGGGTCCAGGTTGACGCACCGGGAGCGCTTGGACGGGTTCGCCCGCTCGGCGCGGGTGGGGTGGTCGCGGCGGAAGTACAGCAGCTCCGGGACCTGGTGGAAGGGCCCGTGCAGGGTGATCTCGGCGACGAACGTGCGGTCCGCGTGGTGGTAGCTGTCCATCGGTTTCACCCGGCGCAGCACGTCGGCCCGCATCACCCCGTAGAAGTCGTCGCCACCCGGCTCGAACAGCAGACTGCGGAAGCGCTCCGGCGCGTGCGGCGAGTCGGTGGCGAGCGTGTACTCGTAGGGGACCTTCACCTGACCGTCGCCGTCGATGACGGCCTGGCCGGTGTGCGCGAGGATGATGTCCGGGCGCTCGTCCAGCGCCTGAACGCAGCGCCGCAGCAGGTCGCGGCCGTAGAGGTCGTCGTGCGAGGCCCACTTGAACAGCTCGCCGCGGGACTCGGCGAACACATGGTTGTGGTTCGGCGTGGCGCCGATGTTCCGGGGCAGTCGGAGATACCGGATGCGGGAGTCCTGCGCGGCGTACTTGCGGCAGATCTCCTGGGTCCCGTCGGTCGAGGCGTTGTCGGAGACGACCAGCTCGAAGTCCTCGTAGGTCTGGCCGAGCAGGGCGTCGAGCGACTCGGCCAGGTACTCCTCGCCGTTGTACACGGGCAGGCCGATGCTCAGCCTGGGTCGGTCGGTCATGCGGTCCTCACTTCGGAAATGGGATTGCGGTGGCGCTCGTGCAGGGCGGACCGCAGTTGCAGCCACCACACGGCCGAGCCGCTGACGGTCGCGGCGGCGACGCCCCAGGCCGAGCCGGCCGTGCCGGCGGCGGCCGCCCCGCCGAGCCCGCCGCCGACATAGCAGGCGGAGGCGAACAGCTGGCAGCGCAGGCTGCGCCGGGCCGCGCCGAGCGCGCGCAGCCCGGCCGCCGCGCCGGTGCCGAGGCCCGCTCCCGCGACGCTGAGGGTGATCTGCACGATGAGCTGCGAGGAGGAGTGCCAGACGTCGCCGAGCACCAGCTCGCCGAGCCGGTCCGGCATCAGCAGCAGCGCCGAGCCCCAGAGCAGCGCTCCGGCGGCCTGCCCCCCGCCCAGGAGGAGGCAGAACCTGCTCAATTGATGCGGGGCCTGCCTCAGCACCCGGGCCGCCTCCGGGACGGTGACCAGCGAAAGACCCATCAGCACGGCGAGGAACGGGCCCATCAGGAGCTCGGCACCCCGCACCGCACCCACCGCGCTCACCCCGACGATCGCGCCGAGCCCGTATGCCCGCAGCTGGCTCGCGCCACTGAGACTGACGTTCTCGACCAGGTACCGGTAGCCGAGATCGCGCTGCTCGCGAAGCCACCCGCGCGCCTCGGTCAGCCGGGGCCGGATGCCGGACTGGAAGTAGCCGTACGCGCCCGCCACCGTCGCGGACCCGCCCCAGGCGAGCACGAAAGCGGCCACGCTGCCCACTTGGGCCGCCACCACCATGGCCGGGACGAGCGCGACACCCCACACGACGTCGTTGACGAACGCCTTCCGCCCCGCGCCGGCGGCGAAGAACGAGAACCGCCAGGCGTCCTGGAGCAGCAGTCCCGGGAACATGACACCGAGGGCGGCGAACGCGGGCCCCACCCGGCCGCCGAGGCCGAGCCCGGACACCAGACACACCACGCCGAGGGCCGCCCCGACACCGAGTGCGGTACCCGTCGAGCGGGCCACCGCCCCGCGCCAGGACGCGTCCGGCACGCCGCTGAAGCGCACCACGAGCGGGTCGGTGGCCAGGCCGCGGGAGACGTTGAGCACCACGCCGTAGGTCACCCAGGCCAGGCTGAACACGCCGAACGCGGTCACCCCCAGCGAGCGGGCCACGTAGATGCCCACCGCGAAGTTGCTGATGCTGGAGGCCGCCTGGTCGGCCAGTCCCCAGGACAGCCGGCCGACGAGGGCCCGCCTGGCGGATCCGGCCGGTGGCGCCGTTCTCTGCGGATTCTCCCCCTGGGCGGTCATCGGCGTCATTCCTTGATCAGTCCGGCGCCGCGCAGGGCGCCGGCCGCGGCGGCGACGGTGTCGAACGGCAGCCCGGACCGCTCGGCGACGTCCAGCAGACTGTGCTCGCCGTCGGAGAGGTTGAGCACCCAGAGCATGGCCATCTGGGCCTGCTTGGTGTCGCTGCGGCCGCCGAGCGCGTCGTACAACCCGCGTCGGCCCAGCTGTGGTTCGCCGTAGGGGCTGAGGTTGAGGTACCGCCGGTTGCGGTCGAGGACGGCGAACGCCTCGCGGCAGACCGCGAGGGTGTCCGCCATCGCCTCCGGGGAGACGAAGTCCGGGTTGTCCGCCGAGGTGTGGTACTCGGGGTAGCCGGCGTACGGGGTCCGGCTGAGCGATCCCACACCCAGATTGAACCCGGGCGAGCAGTACTGCCGCTCGTCGTAGCCGTACGGAGTGAACTCGTTGACGTGGTGCGGGCGTTCGGAGGCGGCCAGCACATGCCGCAGCACCCGGTCGATCTCCGCGTCGCCGCGTCTGCTCTGCTTGTACGTCAGTTGGCCCGAGTCGCCGGCGCAGGCCAGTACGAGGCCGTGTTTGACCCGGTCCACCCGCTCCGCGTTGCGGGCCAGCCACGTGATCGCCCCGATGGTGCCGGGCGCGTAGATGAACCGGTAGGTGTAGTACGGCGTCTCCTGCGCCAGCGCGCGGGCCAGGAACGTCGCCACCGCGATGCCCGCCAGGTTGTCGTTGGCCAGCGACGGGTGGCAGACGTGGCAGGAGATGATGACCTCGTCGGGGACCTGACCGGGAATCACGTGCTCGGCGTAGGTGAGGTGGCCGTCTTCGAGTGTGGAGTCGATGCGCACCTCGTACTCGCCGTCCGGCAGCGCGTCCAGGGTCTCCTGGGCCAGGCAGAACCCCCATTCCGGCTTGTAGTAGCTGGTGCGGTACGGCACCCAGGACGGGTGGTCCGGCAGGGTGTGCAGATGTCCGCGCAGCTCGGCCAGCGGCATGGTCGCCGACACCGGCACGCTGTAGCCGAGCACGTGCAGGCTGGACGCGGCGAAGTCGACGACCCGGTTGCCGGCGGTGTCGGCGACGTACGCGTCCCGGATGTTCCACTCCTGCGGCACCGTCCAGTCGAGCACCTGAGTCCCGGTCGGCACCTCGTGCACCTGCAACGGGACGTACTCGCCGACGATCTCCAGGGTGGCGCGCACACCGTCGCCGGTGATGCTCCGGCACAGCGGGTACAACCGCTCCACCAGCGCATGCATCTCCTCGCCGACTGCGGTCATCGGCGCCACCGCAGGGTGTCGTCGACGGAGCCGGCGTCGGTCGCCGCGCGCAGCACGGCGAGGCGGGTGAAGCGTCGCTCGAAGTCCTCCCGGGTCAGGTCGAACTTCCGGTAGGCGTCGGCGAGTTCGAGCGCGCCCTGCTTCACCGTCCACTCGCAGTCGAAGCCGGGGATCGCGGCGCGGAACCGGGAGAAGTCCACCCGGTACGACCGCGGATCGGCACCGTTCTCCCCGGTGATCACCACCTTCGCGCCGGACACCGCCTCGGCGACCTGCTCGGCGATCTCGGCGACCGTGACGTTGTTGATCTCGCTGCCGATGTTGAACGCCCGGTCGTGCACCGCCTCCCGCGGCGCGACCAGCGCGGCCGCGAAGGCCCGTGCGATGTCGGCGGCGTGCACCAGGGGGCGCCAAGGGGTGCCGTCGGAGAGGACCAGCACCTCGCCGGACAGGAGCGCGTGGCCCACCAGGTTGTTCAGCACGATGTCGGCGCGCAGCCGGGGTGAGTAGCCGAAGGCGGTGGCGTTGCGCATGTACACCGGGCTGAAGTCGCCGTCGGAGAGCGCGTGCAGGTCGTCCTCCACCCGCACCTTGGACTCCGCGTAGGGCGTCACCGGCCGCAGCGGGGCGTCCTCGGTCACCAAGTTCGACAGGTCGGGGTCGCCTGCGGCTCCGTAGACCGAGCAGGTCGACGCGTACAGGAAGCGCCGCACCCCGGCCTCGCGGGCCAGCCGGGCCAGCCGCACGGACGCGTGGTGGTTGATGTCGTAGGTGAGCTCCGGCGCCAGCGATCCCAGCGGGTCGTTGGACAGCGCGGCCAGGTGGATCACGGCGTCCACCCCGGCCACGTGTTCGGCCGTGACGTCGCGCAGGTCGACCCGGTGCCCGGGCGGGTCCGCGGGTGTCGGGCCGAGGACGCAGTCGGTGAACAGGCCGGCGTCAAGACCGACGACCTCGTGTCCGGCGGCCGTGAGGACCGGGGCCATGACGGTGCCCAGGTAGCCCTGGTGCCCGGTCAGCAGTACGCGCAAGGTTCATTCCCCCAGGTCGAGAGTGAGTTTGGTGACGGCGAACGCCTCGGCGTAGCGCGCGTTGCTTTCGATACCGCGGATCCGGGCCAGCCCGAGGAAGGCTTCCCGGTCGTACCAGGGCCGGTGCTGCTGCGAGGGGTAGTGCTCCTGCAGCAGCCGCACCTTTTGTTCGGCGATCTCCGGCGACAGCGGCTGGTACGCCGACGGACGGCCGAGGTCACCGTCCCACTTGACGATCTCGTAGCGGAGCACGAGGTGGTCGCGGAACGCGGTGGAGACCAGCTTCGCCAGGCCGCGGTGATCCTGGTGCGCGTCATCGGTGCGCGGGGCCAGTACGAGATCGGGCTCGGTCTGCGCGCGCAGCTCCTCGACCGCGGCCTTGGCCTCCTCCCAGTGCGCGGGCAGCCGGCCGTCCGGCAGCTTGAGCACGGTCAGCCGCAGGTCGGCGCCCGGGCAGAAGGCGGCGAGCGCGGCCCGCTCCTCCTGCTCCCGCTCGCTGCCACCGCCGGAGAGCACCAGCGCGTCGACGCGGACACCCGGCCGCGCGAGGCACAGCGTCAGCAGCGTGCCGCCGGCGCCGATGGCGATGTCGTCGCAGTGCGCGCCCATCGCGACGATCCGGTCCAGGGGGCCCGTCCCGAGCCGGATCACGCGGTTCCCGCCCCGGCGCCGGCCCGGCTTCCGGGCACGCGTGCCGCCGCGCCGCCCCGCTCCCACACGGCCCACGGGCGGTCGCCCCGGGCGTAGGCGTCGTCGAGCGCGGCCCGCTCCTTCACGGTGTCGGTCGGCTTCCAGAAGCCACGGTGCTGGTGCGCCACCAGCCGTCCCTGCTTGGCCAGTTGGGCGCAGCCGTCGGCGACCAGGTCGCCGTTCTCCGGGATGTGGTCGAAGACCTCCTGGCGGAGCACGAAATAGCCGCCGTTCTCCCACAGCGGCATGTCACTCACCGCGGTGATGCCCCCCACCAGGCCGTCCTCGCCCAGTTCCACGCAGTGGAACGACGACTGCGGCGGCACCACCATCATCGACGCACCGGCGTCGCGCCGGGAGAACCGGTCGATCATCTCCGGCAGCGGGGCATCGGTGAGGACGTCGGCGTAGTTGGCGAGGAACATCTCGTCGCCGTCCAGATGGTGCCGCACCCGGCGCAGCCGCTCCCCGATCGGTGACTCGATGCCGGTCTGCGCGAACGTGATCGTCCAGTCGGCGATGTCGGTGGACAGCAGCTCGGTCCGCCCGCCCCGCAGCACGAAGTCGTTGGACGTCGTCTCCTCGTAGTTGAGGAAGAAGTTCTTGATGTGGTGAGCCCCGTACCCGAGACACAGGATGAACTCCGTGTGCCCGAAGTACGCGTAGTAGCGCATGACGTGCCAGATCAGCGGCCGCGGGCCGACCATCGCCATCGGCTTGGGCACGTCGTCGGAGGCTCCGTTGCGCATACGCAGGCCGTATCCGCCGCAGAACAGAACGACCTTCATGACTTGACCTCGACAATGCTCAGTTCCGGGATGGGAAAGACCAGCCGGCCGCCCCAGGCGTGCACGAAGGACAGTTGCTCGACCAGCTCGTCCCGCAGGTTCCACGGGAGGACGAGGACGTAGTCCGGTCTGTCGGCGGATATCTGCTCGGGCGGCAGGATCGGAATGCGGGTGCCCGGGGTGAACCTGCCGTGCTTGTAGGGGTTGCGGTCGACCGTGTACGGGAGCAGGTCGGGCCGGATGCCGCAGTGGTTGAGCAGGGTGTTGCCCTTGCCCGGGGCGCCGTAGCCGACGACCGTCTCGCCGCGTTCGGCCGCTTCGATGAGGAACCGCAGCAGGTCCCGGCGCACCTTGGCCACCCGGGCGGAGAACTCGGTGTACCCGGACAGCTCCTGCAGCCCGGCGGCCTTCTCCCGGTCCAGCACCTCGCCCACCCGGGCGGTCGGCTCTCCGGCCACCTCGGCCGGCCGGGCCCACAGCCGGATGGAGCCACCGTGCGTGGGCAGCAACTCGACGTCCACGAGCGTGAGTCCGCCGCTCGCCAGCGCCCGGGTCGCGGACGCGACCGTGTAGTACTGGAAGTGCTCGTGGTAGATCGTGTCGTACTGGTTCTCCTCGATCAGGGTCAGCAGGTGCTGCACCTCGATGGAGACCCAGCCGTCGTCGGCGACCAGGGCGCGCAGCCCCTGGGTGAACCCGACCACGTCGGGGATGTGCGCGTACACGTTGTTGGCCACGACCAGGTCCGCCGGGCCGTGCTCGGCGCGGACGGCCGAGCCGGTGTCCGGGGACAGGAACTCCGTGAGCGTGGGCACACCCGCGTCCCGTGCCGCGGCGCCGACGTTCACCGAGGGCTCGATGCCGAGGCAGCGGATCCCCCGGTCCACCACGTGCTTCAGCAAGTACCCGTCATTGCTGGCGACTTCGACCACGAAGGCCTCGGATCCGTCGGTGCCGAGACCCACCCGCTGTACGGCGTCGGCGACGAACGTGCGGGCGTGCTCCACCCAGGAGGTCGAGTACGAGGAGAAGTACGCGTACTCCTTGAACGTCTCCTCCGGTGTGATCAGCGGCGGGATCTGCGCGAGCCAGCAGTCGGTGCAGACCCGCAGGTGCAGCGGGTACGCCGGTTCCGGCAGGTCCAGTTGGTCCGCGGCGAGAAAGCTCTCACACGGCGGGGTCGCCCCCAGATCGACGACGCTCGCCAGCGTCGCCGAGCCGCACAGTCGGCAACGTGTCATTTACTGCCCCCCATTGATTCCGTCCCTATCGGCGGCGCGCTGTCCCCGCCGCCGGACCGACCCGCGATCGCGGTGCGGTACCCCTCCACCAGGCGCTCCAGGCCGACGGCCGGGCTGAACCCCTGCTCGTAACGGCGCCGGGCCGCCTGGCCCATCTCCCGGTTGCGGTCCTGTTCGGACGCGATCCGGCGTATGCAGGACGCGAGCGACGCGGACTCGCCCGGCCGGTGCAGCAGCCCGGTCACCCCGTCCTCGACGAGTTCGACGAAGGCGCCGTGACCGGCGGCGACGACCGGGACCCCGGCCGCCATCGCCTCCACGACCACCAGGCCGAACGCCTCCAGCCACGTCGAGGGAGCCACCACGGCGACCGACCGCGCGATGGCCTCCTGGCACTGGGCCGTGTCATAAAGACCGACGTACCGGACGTCGTCCCGGCCCGCCGCCCAGGCGGTCACCTCCGGCTCCAGCGGCCCCGTACCGGCGATCACGAGCGGCACGCCCACCCCGCCGTCGGCGGCGAGTTCGTCCCACGCGGCCATGAGCAGCCGCACGCCCTTGGCCTCCGCGAGCCGGCCGAGATAGAGCACATGCTCACCGGCGCCCGTCCGGCGCGTGCCCGGGTCGGGCACGAAGTTGTGCTTCACCGCCAGCCGCTCGGGCGGCATCCCCGACCGCACCAGCACGTCGCGTTGCGCCTCGGAGATGCAGAAGAACCGCTCCACACCGGACCACCACCGCCGCCGGTTGACCGACAGGCTGACCGCGAGCGGCACCGTCGCCAGCCGGGAGTTCCGGTAGCAGCCGTGCCGGACGGCGGGCAGCGGCGCGGACCCGACGCACTCGGTGCACGGCCGGCCGCCCCGCTGCAGCGTGCCGGGCGGGCAGACCTGGGTGTAGTTGTGCAGCGTGGCGACGGCGGGCACGCCGGCGTCGGCGCAGGCCGCCAGCACCGCCGGCGACAGGAGCGGGAAGACGTTGTGGACATGCACCACGTCCGGCCGCTCGGTGCGCAGCCGGGCGGCGAGCTCCGTGCGGACCGCCGGGTTCCACGGCACCCGCAGTGGCACCGCGACCTTGGCGAGGAGGGACATGGCGCCGATGTCGTCGCTGCGCCGCTCGAACACCTCGACCCGGTGGCCGGCCGCGCGCAGCAGCTCCACCTCCTGGTCGACGACCTTGTTCTCCCCACTCGGCTGCGCCGAGCCGTAGCGGTTGTGCACCACGAGGATGTGCATGCTCACCTCACCTCTGCTCTCTGGGCCCAGCGCGGGACGTGTCGTCGGGGGACGTCGGGCAGCGCGAGGGGGGTGGCCTTGGCAGGTGTCGCCAACAGCGAAGCGGCCAGGGCGAGATGCAGCAGATACGGCGAGGCGTCGCCGAGGCCGGCCTCGGTGTACGACGCGATCGCGCAGTAGCTGATCAGGAAGATCGCGCAGGCCCTCTGCAGCGACGGAGGCCGCAGCAACGCGACGCCGCCCAGCACGATGATGATCGCCGCGACGAGGGTGACGCCGATCAGCCCCTGCTCGTTGTAGACGGCCAGCCAGCTGTTGTCGATCGGCAGCCCGCCGAACGACTTGTCACCCAGGCCCACGCCGAACAACTTCTCCCCGGTCGTCCGGGGCGCGGACAGCAGGGCGTCCCAGACCTTGGCCCGACCGGTGAGGCTGGAGAAGTTCTCCTTGCTCTGTCCGCGCAGGAACCACGCCTGGAGCATAGAGGCGAACCCCACCGCGGCCACCGTGGCGCACACCACCGTCCAGGTGAAGAAGCGACGGGCCGCGGAGCTGGTGAGCAGGAGCGAGCCGATCGCCAACACCAGCCCGAGCAGCAGGCCGAGCGTGGCCGTCCGGGTATGGGTGAGCGCGAGCAGGGCGAGCGACGGCACGATGACCACCGCCGCGCTCGTCTTGTCGGTCCGGCGGCCCAGAAGCAGCAGCACGGTGAGCCCGATGATCACGGCGGCGTACTGGCCGATCTGCGGCGGGGTGAGCGGCCACAACGCGCCGACCAGGCGTCCGCCGTAGAGGTCGGGCAGGGCCGCGCCCGGTGAGACGACCAGGCCGGCGGCCACCGACCCGAGCACCGCGAAGTACATCCGGATGTGGTGCCGTACGAACGTCAGGCCGCCGTCCCACCAGCGGCTGAGCAGCCACAGCGTGCAGACGAAGAGAGTCAGCCGGAAGCAGCGGAACAGCGCACCGAACCCGGACTCCAGTTGCACGCTGGAGATCAAGCTCGTCACCAGCAGCAGGGTGAGCAGGAGCACGTACGCACTGGCTCGGATGCGCAGCCGGAGATTGACCGCGAGCGCCAGCGTGAACGCGGTGACCAGAGCACCCATGGTGACCAGCTGGATGAGGGAACGGGGCAGCGGGACGATGGTCTTCGCCCCGGCGGAGCCGAGCGTGTTGAGGATCAGCAGCCCCCAGACCACCCCGACGATCTTCGGCGTGCGCTCCGCCTCCATCTCAACCACCGGCCCGTGGGTCGAGGGTGCTGCCCGCGTCCTGCTGGTACGGCATGCCCTGCCAGCCCTCGAAGTCGAGCACCCGGCTCGGGTCGTGGGCGACGAACTTCCACGGTCCGACGTAGACGTTGTCGTGCCAGCGGTTGTGCTGCTTCTGCGTGATCGCGTCGGCCACCTTCTCGCCCTTGTACGGCGACCAGTCCGGATAGGTGCCGTAGTTGGACAGCACCGCCATGCGGTCGCACTTCGCCGTGCAATTGACGACGGACTTGTCCAGCACGAAGCGGTTGTCGTGGATGTCCACCCGCTGGGTCTTCCACCGGCAGTCGGCATAGAGCGGTGCCTTCGCGATCGCCGACTTCGCGCAGCCGGCGGTCTTCTTCACCAGCAACGTGCAGTCACCGGACGAGGTGTTGGCCGGGCTGTTGCAGAACCGGTCGGCGTTCTCCCACAGGGTGATCCCGGACCAGTTGTTCTCCAGCACGTTCCGGTAGATCTCGATCTTGTCGGTACGGGCCTTGATCCGTGGTTCGCCGCCCGACTCGGACAGGTAGACGGTCGCGAACGGGAAGCTGTCGCCGCTGTCGGCCGCCTTGCGGCCCTCGACCCAGTTGTTCCGCCGGATCGTGTTGTTCCGGATGATCGCGTTGTAGCTGATCTCGTAGATCAGCGCGGCACCGTCGTTGGCCTCGATCACGTTGTTCTCGATGAGGAAGTCGTTGTTGTTGGTGTCCGCCCACAACCCGGTTCCGCGGTTGTCGTGCACCCAATTCCCGCGTACATCGGCGCCATTGACGGCCCAGAACTTGATGCCTCCGGTGCAGCCGCAGCCCGGTTTGCGCCGCTCCCAGTCGCCGGTGTTGTTGCCCACGATCTCGTTGCCCTCGACCACCAGACCGCTGACACTGCCGTTGCCCTTGTACGCGTTCATGCCGTACTGGCCGTTGTTCCGCAGGCAGTTGGCGCGGACCTGCTGGCGGGCACCGGCCATCAGCCCGGCACCGTCGTTGTCCTGGATCGTCGAGTCCTCGATCACCCACCCGTCGGCCGAGTCATGGTTGACCACGCCCTCGTCCGACGGCGCCACGAAACGCTGCACGGTCAGGTAGCGGATGGTGACGTCGCGGGCGTTGCCGCTGAACGCGTACTGGTTCTTCTTCCCGCCGTCGAGCACCGCGCCCGGCGCACCGAGGTAGCGGTCTCCCTTCTTGGGGACGACCTGGGCGTAGCGGTCCGGGTCGAGCCTGTGCTTGCCCGGCCGGAGCCAGAACGTGGTGTTCGGGGGGCTGTTCTTGGTCTTCGCCGCCAGGTCACCGACCTTCGCGGGGTCGACCGTCACCGCCCCCGTCGGCGCCTTGGTCGGCCCGGCCACGGGGTTGGCGCACACCCGGGCCAGGGACGTGGACCGCGCCCCGGACGTGGTGGGCACGGCGGTCGGGTTCGCACTGGCTTCCGGCGTGCTGCTGTCACAGCCGGTCGCCGTCAGCAGGGCCAGCGCCAGCGGTGCCACCGCCAACGCCCAGGGCCGCCTCTTGATCCCCACGTGCCCCCCTAGCCGCGGAACCCGAGCACGGTGGTGAAACCCTCCGTGCCGTCGGTGGAGCCGGTGCCGATCAGGGTGGTGGCGGGTTCCTTGCGCCCGAATCCGGCGGAGTACCAGCCCAGCGGCGGGTCGGTCTCGCCGTGATGCGCCTGCCAGGACAGCTGCCCGGGCAGGTCGAGTACGGCGGAGCGGTCCTCGCCGTCCCGGGTCCAGGTGAGCTGTGCCCGGTTCCCCACCAGGTCCGCGGTGATCGCCGGGCCGAGGTGGAACGCCAGGTTCACGGTCCGGCGCGGCCCGCTCACCTCGTCCACCACCCTCAGCTCCTGGCTCCTGGCCGTCAGTTCCACCCGGCGGCGGTGCACCGAGCCCTGGTAGCCGTCGTGCTCGGCGGACCAGCGGGCCACACCCTCGCCGGACGTGTCCGCGACCAGGACACGGCTCTGGGCATGCCGGGTCCACAGGAACGGGCCCCCGGAGGCGGACTGGTCACCGCCGTCCAGCTGCAGGGTGTTGTGGCCGAGGGTCGACCGGAAGTACCGCCGCCACTCGGGCTGCCCGTGGTAGCAGTACGTCCCCGGGTCGGCGAGCACATCGACCCCGTCGTGCCGCACCTCCACGGACAGCGCGTCCGCGTGGGCATGCGCGGCGATGGACAGGAAGCCGTGCGGACCACCGTCGCAGCGGCACCAGATCTCTTCGGGGCCGCGCAGGATCGTCATACCCGCGTCGGCGAAGTGGGCCGGTCGGCTGGCCGGGCGGGTCACGGACAGTTCGGTGGGTTTGATGAGCGCGGCCAGCAGCGGGGTGCGCACATCGGTGCCGGTCACCGTCGGCCACCAGTCGAGCCCGCCGAACACGGCGTCCCCGGTGGCCAGCAGCGAGCCCCAGCGGTCGGTGCCCGCGCCGTCCACGATCAGACCGTGCCCGTCGTCCGCGTCCCCCTGGCGCGGCGGCCGGAGCCGGTTGTCCACGACGGCCGCGAGCGCGTCGGTCATGCGCAGCAGCACCAGCCGGACGGACGCGGGGACCTGCACGCCTGCAGCGTCCGCCTCGGCCACCGCGGCCAGGCCGAGCTCCAGCACCAGTCCGTGGTACTCGGTGGCCAGCTCGCGGTTGAGGCCGGAGAGGTAGGTGTTGCTGCGCAGGTGCCGATCCAGGGACCGCAGAGCGTCGGCTCGCCAACGCTCCGAGGAGGGAAACCAGTCGAACGCGCAGGCCGCGGCGAACTGCCCGGCGGCCTCGGCGATGATGTGGTTGTTCGCCGAGGACCCGCGGCTGGGGAAGGCGGCCAGCCAGCGCTGGTGGTGCCAGATCTGGTTCAGCGCCACCGGGTTGTCCTCGAACAGCCCGGCCGCGCCCGGCCAGCCGTCGAGCAGCCGGCGGATCCACACCCAGGACAGCAGCCGGATGCCCAGCTCTATGCCGCTGACCCAATGGACGCCGCGCAGCGGTGGGTTGGCCGCCCACCACGACCGCAGGTGCTCGGCCACGCGCTCGGCGTACCGCTCGTTCCCGGTGATCGCGTAGGCGGCGGCGAGCTGGGTGAGGTACTGGTGCCGGGACGGCTCCCAGATCTGCTTGATGTCCCCGACCGCGTCCTCGTCGCGGTACGGCACGTCGAAGGCGTAGCCCTGGGGAGCCCGTCGCCCGGTCTTCGGGTCGTACGACCAGTCCGGGTCGGCCAGGTCGTCGCGGTCCACCCCGAAGAACTCGGCGTGCCCGTCCATCAGCCGGTCCGCCTCGGCGACGAGGCGTTTCGCGGCGTCCGGAGCCATGGCGGCGATCGTCCCCGCGGGCAGGACCGCCGTGAACCGGGCGCCGGTCACGCTCGGGCAGTCCGGCGGCGCCGACCGCCACCGCCGCCTGCGCACCGCGTCGCCCACCCGGCCCGCGACCTCCTGCGGTCCCATCCGGGACAGCCGCCGCAGGTACCAGCCCGCGCTCATGGTCATCGCGCCCGCTCCAACGTCACCGGCACACCGCCGGCCAGGCCGGCCTGTACGGCGAGGGTGGCCGCCGTGGTGGCGACCAGCGACTCCAGCGGCACCGGCATCGGCCCGCCGGTCCGCACGGCCTTGATGAACGCGGCCAGTTCGGCGGACTGGCCCTTGTCCCGGGCCTTGGGCAGCCGCGAACTGCCCCACTTCTTATGGCCGTACACCGAGGCACGGACGAAGTCGTCGAGCCGCAGCACCTTGCCGTCCGCGACGAGGTCCAGCGTCTCCTTGGGGAAGCCGGGTGCGCCGGTGGTGACATAGCTGATGGTGGCGGTGGACCCGTCCGGGTAGCGCAGTACGACCTGGAGGTCCTCGTTGTCGGACGGGGCGACCGCGTACACCGAGACCGGGTCGGCCTCCAGCAGCCAGCTCGCCGTGTCGATGAAGTGCCCGCCCTCGCCTTCGAACCGCGAGCCCTCGGTGCCCTGTTGGAGGTACCAGCTGCCGTGCTGCAGCCGGCCCGCGTTGACCAGGTAGCGCAGGCTCGCCGGACCGGTCCGGGTGCCGAACCGCTTCCTGGCCTCCTGCAGCAGGGGCGCGAACCGGCGGTTGAAGCCCACCTGCAGCCGGTCGTTGCCGGACTCCTCCACCGCCGCGAGCACGCCGGCCAGCTCGTCCTCGGTGAGGGCCAGCGGCTTCTCCACGAAGACGGTCTTGCCGGCCAGCAGTGCCTGTCGGGTCAGTTCGGCGTGCGAGCTGTGCCGGGTGACCACGAACACCGCGTCGATGGACTTGTCGCCGAGCACGGCGTCGAGATCGGTGGTCGCCTCGGCGAAGCCGAACTTCCGCTGCGCGTTGGCCGCGGACAGCGCCGTCGTGGTGACGACCGTCGACAACTCCACGCCCTCGCGCTGTGCCAGGTGCGGCAGCAGCATCGACGTCGCGTAGTTTCCCGCGCCGACGAACGCCAGCTTCACCGGCGTGCTGGTGGCGCGGGCCGGACTCGGCTTCATGCTTTTCGTGGACACAGCCACCGCGGGCACCGCCACCACCGGTGCGGCCGCTTCCGCCGTGTCCTGCGCCCGTTCCGGGTACCGGAACAGCACGGCCACGGCCTTCAACTCGCCGTCCTTCAGGCGCCGGTACGTCTCGACGGCGTCGTCGAAGTCGGCGATGTGCGAGACCAACGGCTCCACGTCGACGCTGCCGCGGGCGAGGAGATCGAGGAAGCACGCCAGGTTGCGGCGCTCGGTCCAGCGCACGTAGCCGATCGGGTAGTCGCGGCCCTCCAGCTCGTACTCCGGGTCGTAGCGCCCGGGGCCGTAGCTGCGGGAGAACCGGACGTCGAGTTCCTTCTCGTAGTACGCGTTCCACGGCAGGTCCAGGCGGCACTTGCCGATGTCGACGACCCGGCCGCGGTCCCGGCAGAGCCGGGCGGCCAGCTCGACGGGCTGGTTGCTGCCGCCGCCGGCGGCCAGGTACACCTGGTCCACGCCGTGACCGCCGGTGAGTTCGGCGACGGCGGTTTCCACGACCGCGGACGCGGGATCGCCGCAGGCCGCGGCGCCCAGGCGCGCGGCGAGCTCGCAGCGCGCCGGGTCCGGGTCGGCGCCGACGACACGGACTCCCGAGGCGGTGAGGAGCTGCACCACCAGCTGACCGATCAGGCCGAGGCCGATGACGAGTGCCACTTCGCCGAGCTGCGGCTCGCCCTGGCGGACGCCCTGCATCGCGATCGACCCGACGGTGCCGAAGGCCGCGTGGCGCGGCGCGAGGCCGTCCGGCACCGGGGCGTAGAGGTTCTTCGGCACCCAGTTCAGCTCGGCGTGCAACGCGTGCTCGTTACCGGCGCAGGCCACCAGGTCGCCGACCTTCACGTCGTCGATCCCGGCGCCGACCTGCTCGACCACCCCGCACAGTGAATAGCCCAGCGGCGTGTAGGAGTCCAGCTTGCCCATCACCTTGCGATAGGTGGCGGGCACCCCGTTGGTGGCCACGCTCTGCATGACCTTGGCCACCTGGTCCGGCCTGGAGCGGGCCTTGCCCAGCATCGACATGCCGGCCTCGGACACCTTCATGAGCTCGGTGCCGGTGGAGATCAGCGAGTAGGCGCTGCGGACCAGCACACCGCCCGGCTTGCACCCCGGCACCGGAACGTCGAGCACCGCCAGCTCGCCGCTCTTGTAGTTCTGTACGACCTGTTTCACCGAAGTCCCCTGATTCCTAAGCCGTCAACCGAGTGCTCTGGCCGGACCCGGAGGTCGCGTCGCGATACCAGTACTCGAGCGTCAGTACGTGCCACAGATGCTTGGAGAAGTCCTGCTGCCCGGCGGCGTCCTCGGCGACCATCCGGGCCAGCGCGTCGCGGCGCAGGATCCCGGAGCGGACGAGCTCACCGTCGTTGACCACCTCGCGCACCAGCGGTGCCAGATCCCGGCTCATCCAGGCCCGCAGCGGGGCGCTGAACAGGCCCTTGGGCCGGTACACGATCTCGCGGGGCAGGATCGAGGTGGCCGCCTCCTTGAGTACGGCCTTGCCCTGCCGTCCGACGATCTTGCGATCGCCGGGCACGGCGAACGCCGCCTTGACCACCTCGACGTCCACGTACGGCACCCGCACCTCGGTCGACGCGGCCATGCTGGAGCGGTCCGTGTAGGCGAGGTTCAGGCCCGGCAGGAACATCCGGGCGTCGCCCAGGCACATGCGGTTGACGAAGTCGTCGAGGTCGTTGTCCTGGTAGATGTCCGCATGCTCGGTGAGCACGTCGTCGACCGTGCCGGCCAGGTCCGGATCGACCAGGGCGAGCAGTTCGTCCTGGTCGTACATGGTGTAGCTGCGCCGGAACGCGGTCTCCTCCGGCAGATCGGCGAAGGAGAGGAACCGCTTCGCGAAGCGCACCGACCGGAACCCCCGGCGGGAGGTGGCGACCGGCAGCCGGTCCACGGCCGCGGACACCCCTCGGCGCAGCGGCCGCGGGACGCGCTGGTAGCGCAGGGCAAGGAGGTTGGCCAGGTGCTTGCGGTACCCGGCGAACAGTTCGTCGGCGCCCATCCCCGAGAGCATCACCTTGACCCCGGCCTCCCGGGCGGCCGAGCAGATCAGGAAGGTGTTGATCGCGGCGGGGTCGCCGATCGGCTCGTCCAGGTGGTACGTCATCTGCGGCAGCAGGTCGAGTACATTCGGGGCGATCTCGATCTCGTGCAGGTCGACGCCGAACCGCTCGGCCACCTGCCGGGCATAGCGCAGGTCGTCCGGCATCGCCTCGAACTTGGCGTCCTCGGCGCGGAACCCGATCGTGTAGGCGGAGATCCCGGGCCGGTCGCGGGCCGCCAGCGCGGTCAGGTAGCTGGAGTCGAGCCCGCCGGACAGGAAGGTCGCCACGGGTACGTCGGAGAGCAGGTGCTGCCGGGTCGACTGCTCGACGACGGCTGCCAGGTCCGGCAGTTCGCCGCTCCGGGCCCGCTCCCGGCCCTCGGTGGCGACGTCCTTCAGGTTCCAGAACCGGCCGCGCTCCACCCGGCCGTCGGGTCGGCACCGCAGCCAGGTCCCCGGCGGCAGCTTCTCCGCTTCCCGGAACGCGCACCGCGAGTCCGGCACCCAGTAGTACAGCAGCGAGGCCACCAGCGCCGCGTGGTCCACCTCCAGCTTCCCGCCGGTCGCGGCGGCGAGCGCCTTGAGCTCGGAGGCGAACACCAGGCCCTCGCCGCGGCGGAGCAGGAACAGCGGCTTGATGCCCAACTGGTCGCGGACCAGCACCAGTTCGCCGGTGCGCTCGTCGAAGATGCCGAATGCGAACATGCCGCGCAGCCGGGGCAGACAGTCCGTGCCCCAGCGCCGCCAGGCCTCAAGGAGCACCTCGGTGTCGGAGGTACCGCGGAAGCGCACCCCGGCGGCCGCCAGCTCGGCACGCAGCTCGGGCGCGTTGTACAACTCGCCGTTGTACGTCAGGACGAGGCCGTCCTTGACCATCGGCTGGGCGCCGGTCTCGGACAGGTCGATGATGGACAGCCGGCGGTGCCCGAGGTGCACTTCGCCGTCACCGACGGGGTGGCTGTACCGGCCCGCCCCGTCCGGACCGCGGTGGGCGAGGGTGTCGGTGAGTCGGTCGGTCACGATCTTCCCGTCGGGCCACCGGTAAGTGCCTGCGATGCCACACATGTCCTACCGCACCTCCTCGTTGCTGTCCGGGACCCGTGCCGCCCACATCGGCAGCCGCTCAGCCCGCCGCCGGCCCGTCCCGTTCCGCCGGGCCAGCCGCTCGTTCTGGCCGCGCAGCGCGATGTGCAGCCCGTCCCACAGCGTGCCGTCGGTCCGGTCCCGCGGATCGGGGTCGATCAGCACCACACCGATCACCGGAATGTCCTGGTCCGCGAGCTGCCGGGCCACGGTGTGCAGCCAGGCGGCGCTGCCGTGCCCGGCACGCACGACGAGCACGGTCTGGGTGCCGAGGTACTGGAGGTCGGTCCACGCGGTGCCGGGTGCGACCGAGCCGACGCCGATCAGGTGCCCCTGATCCGGTACGGCCGTGGCCTGCTCGCCGCTGACCACGGTGGGGTCTCCTGGTTTCTGGCGGCGGCCGGAGAGCTGCGGGCCGGGCAGACCGTCGATGACGGCCACGGGCCCCTCGGCCGACAGCGCTCTGGCAACGTTCAGAGCGATCACGCTCGTGCTGCGCGCGCAGCCCAGTTCCAGCAGCGACACCGGTTCCGCGGAGCCGCGCACGGTGCGGGCCAGGGACGCGGTGAGCCGTTCGCGTGCCTTGCGGGTCCGTCGGCGCTGCCACGGCCTGCCCGACCGGCGGGGCAGCTCCGCGATGACGGAGGCGCCCAGGTTCGCCGCGATGTCCCGGCGCAGCACCGGGCGGTCCGCCACCACGACGCCGACCGCGGCAAGCGCGAGCCCGAGGAAGAGGCCGAGGACGAGCCCGATCGCGGCGTCGGTGACTGCGGCCTTGGGCAGGGACTGCCGCACCGCGCGCGGGGCGTCCACGATCTGCGTGCCGGCGATGACGCTGGGCGTGCCGGTACGCGCGTCCGCGGCACGCTGGTCGAAATCGGCGATCCGCGAGTTGAGTTCGGCCCGGCGGGCGAAGAGCGACTCGATGCTCGCCGACGCTGTCGGGTCGCTGTCCGGCGACCGGTCTCCGATCTCCTTGTTGACCTGGGCGAGCTCGTCCCGCGTGCGGTCACGCTGGTCGAGCAGGGCCTTGGCCTCGGCCTTCGCGGTTTCCTGCATCCGCGTCACATGGTCCGTGACGAACGCGTCGGCCAGCGCCTTGGCCCGGGCCACCGCTTCCGCTTCGCTGTCGCCGGTCACATCGATCTGCAGCAGGTTGTTGGTCAGGCCGGTACCCCGGTAGTCCCGCATGAAGTCCTCCGGTTTTTCCGGGGACTTGAGGGACTTCAGGGCCAGGTCGGCGACCCGTGTGGTCTGCAGCACCGCGACGTCGGTACGGATCAGCGTTCCGGTGTCGTTCGGCTGGTCCTCCGCGTGCGCGACCAGCACCTTGGTCATCGCGCTCGGCGCCGGCGGCATCAGGACCGCCACCGCCGCGCCGGCCAGCAGGCCGAGGAGTGCCATGGCGCTCCACAGGCGGCGGCGCCTGCGCACCGACACCACCAGCGCCTGCAGGTCGAGGAGCGGCGCGTCGACCGGCGATTCCGAAGTCGTGCTGGTCGTCACGCTGAACCTCCCCGCACGTGGCCGGGCACCGCGAACGTCGGAGTGGCGTCGTCCGGAAGCTGGTCGGCAGAGCGCGTGAGCTGGGCCTCGACCGTGCCGGCCACGACGACGCCGACGACCTCGTGGCTGCCGTCCGCGCACGCCTCGGCGATGCCGGTGAGCTCCTCCGCGGTCCAGCTGCCCGGGCTGAGAACCACCAGGGCGCCCGACTCGGTGTCGTGGTCCGGCACCATCGGCCGGTCCACCGACACCTCCACCACCCGCAGCTGCGGATCGCCCTTGGCCTCGGCGGCCAGCTGTCCGGCGGCCCGGCGGGCGATCTCGTCTCCGTCCGGTACGACGACCAACAGCCGCCGGGGAGCCGGCAGCTGCTCCCGGAGGCGAGCGCACACCCGCCGGTAGCGGAGCCGTCTGCCGGCCTCGTCGCCGGACTTCTGCGGGGCCGGTGTGTCCCACGGTGTGTCGGTGCCGAGGAGTCGGCCGATCCGGGCTCGTGGGCCCCCGCCTACCGGCGGGTGCGCGCGCCGTTCACCGGGCACGTCGACGGTGCCGAGGAGCGTCGAGCCCAGCGCCGCGGCGATCTCCGGTTCGGTGCGCAGTCGGCGGTTCATCCGTGCTGCGACGAGATGGCCGATGACCGCGAGCAGGAAGAACAGCAGCGCCCCGCCGACGATGAGCTGAATCCTCGTCGGCGGCGCCTCGCCGGTCGGCCGTGCGGCCGACCCCATGACGACCATGCCTGCCTTGTTGCTCGCCGGGCCGGCCTCGTCGAGTTTCTTCACGGCCGCCTCCAGCGAGGTGCGCAGGTTCTCGAGCGCGGTGCGGGCCTGCACGCTCTCCACGGTCTGCCCCGGATCGGCGGCCTTGGCCAGGTCGCTGATGCGGCGGTTGGTGTCCGCCACCTTCTTCCGCAGCGCCTCGGTCTCCGCGGCCGCCGCGGAGTCGGTTCCGCTGCCCGCGACCTGCGCGGCGAACTGCACGAACTGCTGGGCCACCCGGTCGGCGAGCCGCTGCGCGCGCTCCGGGGTGTCGGCCGTACCGGAGATCGTGATGATGTTCCCGTCGGCGGCCTTGGCGCTCACGTTGTCCCGCAGCTCGGTGTCGCTGACGCCGGTCCAGTGGAGAGCGGCGGCCGCGCGGCCGACCACTGCCGAACTGGTGGCGATGTCCACCTGGGTGAGCAGCTCGCGCTCCTCCCAGATGCCCGGCAGCAGTACCGGCGCCGACGCGGTGTATCGCGGCGGGAACACCAGCACCGAGGTGCCGTAGCCGAATAGTGCGCCCACCACGGCGAGGACGGCCAGAAGCCGCCACCGCCGGCGGAGTATCCGCCCGATCGTGACGAGGCGGATGGTGTCTTCGTTCAACTGCGCTGCCTCTTCTTCCTTGTGCGCACCGGACCGCTCGCCGACACCGCACTGCGGTCCCGGCACGCGGCGGCGTAGGCGGCGAGCAGCGATGCCTGCGAGTTGCTCCAGGAAAGCTGCCCGCCGATTCGCTCCTGGCCGATCTTGCCCATCCGGGCCCGCTTCTCCGGATCGTCCAGCAACACCGTGATGAGCTTGGCGAACTGGGCCTCGTCGTTGGCCGGCGCGTAGATGGCGGCGTCACCGGCGGAGACGCGCGCCTCCTTCAGGTCGAAGGAGACGATCGGTCGGCCCATGGCCATGTACTCCAGGACCTTGTTCATGGTCGACACGTCGTTGAGCGGATTGCGCGGGTCGGGAGAGAGGCACACGTCCGCGGTGGACAGGTAGCGCACCAGGTCGGCGTCCGGAATGCGCCCGGTGAACTGCACCTGGTCCGTGAGCCCGAGCTGCCGCGACAGCTCCACCATCGCGTCGAAGGCGTCGCCGGAGCCGACGAACACCGCGTGCCAGTCGGTCCGCCCGAACTCGTCGCGCAGCTTGGCGAGGGCGCGCAGAGCGTAGTCGACGCCGTCCTGCGGGCCCATGACGCCGAGGTAGCACAGCAGATGAGGCTTGCCGCGCTTCAACTCCGGCTCGGGCGGTACCGGTTGGAACCGCTCGATCTGGGGCGCGCTGCGCACCACGAAGACGTCCTCGGGGCGCCGGCCGCCACGGCTCACCGCGACGTCCCGGTAGCTCTCGTTCGTGGCCAGCACGATGTCCGCGGCCCGGTAGGTCCGCCGTTCCAGCGCGCACACGGCGCGGTAGAGCAGGTCCTTGCCGCGGTCGAACCGGGACAGGTACAGCTCGGGTACCAGGTCGTGCTGGTCGAAGACGAACCGTGCGCCGCGCCGCTGCAGCCACCGGGCCGACAGGAACAGCAGGTCGGGCGGGTTGCAGGCGTGGACGACGTGGACCGGGCCGACCTTGCGGGCCAGCCGGGCCGTGTGCCACAGCGCCGTTCCGTACTCCCGCAGGTAGCCGGCCGGTCCTCCGGTGGCGGCGCGCAACGGATAGCGGTGGATGCGCACCCCGTCGATCAACGCCTCCGGTTCCGTGTCCCGCTTCTCCCCACGGGGGCAGATGACGTGCACCTCCCAGCCCGCGTCGCGCAGCGTCGTGCACTCCTGCCACACCCGCCGGTCGAACGGCACCGACAGGTTCTCCACCAGGATCAGCGCGCGACGGCCCGAGCCGGCCCCGCCGATTGCGTTACCAAGCAAGGCCCATGTACCCCGGTTCGGCCCGGCGCGTCTCGGCGTCGGGAAGGCGGATGAGGTCGACGATCACCGGGCTGCCGCCGTGCGGCAGCGCCGAAAGGACGGCCGGATCTTTGGTCCCGACCAGGCAGACCTCGGCGTGGTCGAGCACCTCGTCGACGGAATCCGCGAGCAGCTGCGCGAGGTGCGGCAGCCGGGTCTCGATGTACTCGCGGTTCGCGCCGATCAGCCGGGAGAGGCTCACGTTGGCGTCGTAGATCTTGAGGTCGTACCCCTTGCCGAAGAGCCTCTCCGCCAGTTCGACGAGCGGGCTCTCGCGGAGGTCGTCGGTGCCGGGTTTGAAGGAAAGGCCGAACAGGCCCACCCGCCGCTCTCCGGTGCGCTCGACCAGGTCCACCGCACGCTGCAGATGGTCGGAGTTGGAGGGCAGCACGTGGGAGAGGATGGGCACCGAGACGTCGGCCCGCTGCGCCGCGTGGACCAGGCTGCGCAGGTCCTTGGGCAGGCAGGAGCCGCCGAAGGCGAAGCCGGGCCGCAGATAGGCGGGGCTGATGTTCAGCTTGCGGTCGGCCAGGAAGACGTCCATCACTTGGTGCGAGTCCACCCCGAGCGCCTGGCACACCGCGCCCAGCTCGTTCGCGAAGCCGATCTTGAGGCCGTGGAAGGCGTTGTCCGCGTACTTGATGGCCTCGGCCGTCGGTACCGGCACCCGGAACACCTCGCCGGGCAGGCCCTCGTACAGCGCCGCCACCGCGTCGCCACTCGCCGGGTCGAGCTCGCCGATGACGGTCTTGGGCGGGTCGAAGAAGTCCCGCACGCTCGTGCCCTCGCGCAGGAACTCCGGGTTGACCGCGACCCCGACGTCCACCCCGGCCGTGCCGCCGACGTTCTTCTCCAGGATCGGCACCAGCAGGTCCAGACAGGTGCCCGGCAGCATGGTGCTGCGGAACACGACGGTGTGCCGCCCGCCCCGCTCGGCCAGCGCGGCGCCGATCTCCTCGGTGACGCGCTCCAAGTACGTGGTGCACAGGCTGCCGTTGGGCTCCGACGGCGTGCCCACGCAGATCAGCGAGATATCGCTGTCCATGATCGCCTCGCGGACGTCGGTGGTGGCGCGCAACGCCCCGGTCCGCACGACCTCGGCGGTGAGCTCGCCGATCCGCTCCTCGACCACCGGGGCCTTACCGTCGTTGACCAGGTCGACCTTCACCTGGTTGACGTCCACCCCGATGACCTCGTGACCCATGCTGGCCAGGCATGCGGCCGACACGCAGCCCACGTAGCCGAGCCCGAAAACGCTGATTCTCATGACCCGTTCCTCCCCCCAGTCAGGCCCTTGTGGCCTGCGGTCTGCCCGCCGTCCGGACGACGTCCCCCGCACATCAGTAGGCCCCCTGGCCGTAGAGCACCGCACGCAGCGTCTTCCACAAGATCACCGCGTCCAGGGCGAGCGACCAGTCCTCCACGTACCGCAGGTCGAGGCGGACGGCCTCCTCCCACGGCAGGTCGCTGCGTCCGCTGATCTGCCACAGGCCGGTGAGGCCGGGCTTGACCAGCAGCCGCCGCCGGATGTCCGGGCCGTACGCGGCGGACTCCTCCGGCAGCGGAGGGCGCGGACCGACGAGCGACATCGATCCGGTGAGTACGTTGAAGAGCTGCGGGAGTTCGTCGATCGAGTACCGGCGCAGCACTGTTCCCACCCGGGTCACCCGCGGATCCCGGCGCATCTTGAACAGCAGCCCCGCACCCTCGTTGCGGTCGGCCAACTCGGCACGTGCCCGGTCGGCCCCGGCGACCATGGTGCGGAACTTGAGAATGGTGAACTCGCGGCCGTCCTTGCCGACCCTGCGCTGGCGGTAGAACGCCCCACCCCGGCTGTCCACCAGCACGAGCAGCCCGACGAACACCATCAGCGGCGCGAACAGCATCAGCAGGATCGCTGCGCCCATCCGGTCGACGACCCCTTTGATCGCCCGGCGGCCCCCGGTGAAGGTCGGCATGCTGACCCGCAGCAGCGGGATCCCGAGCACCGCGTCGATGTGCAGCCGCGGGCCGGCCACCTCCATCAACACGGGGGCCACGACCATCTCGGCGTCGCTGCCTTCGAGGTTCCACGCCAGCCGCTGCAGCCGGTCCGGTGACCAGTGCGGGTCCGGTGTGACCGCGACGACACGGTAGCCGTCGTGGCGGACGTGCTTGGCGACGTCCTCCAGTTGGCCGACGACCCGCACTCCGTCCAGTTGGTCACCGTCGTTCCCGAGACCGTCCGTCGTGCACACCGCGTCCACCCGCCAGCCGAGGTGCGGGAACTTGCGGGTCCGGGTGATCAGGTCGCGCACGGTGTCCGGGCTCCCGGCAGCGAGCACCGGTCTCAGGCACCGCCCTTCCTTCCGCTGTTTGTGCAGCCAGAGGCGGAGCAGATACCGCGCGGTCATGGTGACGAGCGCGATCGCGGGGATCGCGACGAAGATCCAGAGCTTGATGTTGCGCGAGGTCAGGGCGATCCCGCCGAGCGCCAGTACGACGGTCGCCGTGAAGAGTGAGCGTCCGAGCCGACGGAATTCCTCGGCGCCCTGGCCGAGCACGGCCGGAGCCCATGACCGGCTCACGGCAAGGGCGCCCAGCACCAGCAGCTCGGTGCCGAATGCGAGAATTCCCCACTTCTCGTGCCAGTTGGCCGCGTCCCGGGCCCCGAAGAAGTTGCCGATCGCCGCCACCACGAAGGCGGTGGACACGGTATCGCTGGTGATCACGGCACGGCGATACCGCTGCTCCCATTCGATCGCGGGCTGGCTGATTGCGCCGTTCGCCAGACGCCCGCGCGCCGACGGAAACGGGCCGACTAGTCCCCCTTGCCGCACAGAACCCCCCAGGTTCCCAGTGGTTCGACGTGTTCGCCTAACACTGTTCCGGGAGGCCCCCGCCTCCCGCGCCGCACTGTTCCTCCCCCCAGGAGGTCCCGCCTCCCGAGCCGCGCTGCTCCTCCTCCCAGGAGGCCCCGCCTCCCGCGCATGACATCCCGGCTATTTCATTGCAATTCGAACAACCCACCCATGCGGCAGCGGACTCGAATGTCCGGCCGGACTCTCAAGGTGCGCGGGAACCGTCGAAACCTCAGGTGCTCCCCGCACCCAAGGCCCCCTCCCGGGCTCCAAGAACTGATCACCCCCACGTCTGGTGCCGGGGACGCGAATGCCTGCTTCCCGCAGCACTGGACCTATAGATCATTAGCGGTCGCCTCGTGTCCGAACAGCTGAAGCATGGTCAATCTAGACCATCGGGGCCAGTATGAAGAGAGGGATGTATGTAATTTGTGCTTGAGTTGTGTGGCTGGATTCACCGATTGATGACCGCCTACGGGTGCCTTCACGCCACCGCGCGCTCCAGCAGCTCGCCCGGCCCCTGGGCGGGGCTTCTGCGTGGTAGTGATCAGCGAGCTGCGACGGGCCCTCTACGGCGCCCGGTTCGGCAACAACTTCCCGCTGTTCCTGCACTACGGCGTGCCGCTGTGCGTGCCCGAGGTGGGTGGGGCGATCGACCCGGACAACGAGGCGCACGACGTGACCGTGTCGGTGTGCGGCGGCATGTCCACCGCGACGCGTCGCACTCGGTCGGGGCGTGCGGTCAGAACGGGCCCTGGAGAGCGCCCAGTCTGTCGGTCAGACGCAGATTCTCGGAGTAGTCGACCGGGCAGGCGATCACGGAGACCGTGTCGTCGTCGAGGGCGCGGCGCAGCACGGGCAGCAGTTGGTCGGCGGACTCGATCGCGTAGCCGCGTGCGCCGAAGCTTTCGGCGTAGGCGACCAGGTTCGGGTTGGTGAACCGGGTGTGGCTGTGGCGGCCGAGTTCGAGTTCCATCTTCCAGGTGATCAGGCCGTATTCCTCGTCCACCAGGACGAGGACGACCAGCGGGACGCGTTCGCGGACGGCGGTCTCCAGTTCCTGCGAGTTCATCAGGAACGAGCCGTCGCCCATCATCGCCAGAACTCGTCGGTCCGGCCGGGCGAGCTTGGCGGCGATCGCGCCCGGCAGTGAGAACCCCATGGTGGACAGGCCGTTGGAGACCAGACAGGTGTCCGGTTCGTAGGCGGGGTAGAGGCGGGCCATCCACATCTTTCCGGCGCCGGTGTCGGCGAGCACGATGTCGTGGCGGTCGAGCGCGGTGCGGACATCGGTGACCACGCGCTGCGGCACCAGGGGGAACGCGTCACTGTCGCGTCCGTACCGGAGTTCTTCGTCGAGCAGCGTACGGATCTTCTCGCTGCATCCCGAGTCGTAGGTGAGCCCGTCGGGCAGCGCTGCCGCCAGTGCGTTCAGCGCCTGTGAGGGGTCCCCTTTGACGCCCACTGCCACCGGGTAGTGGGCGTCCACCTCGGCGGGGAAGTGGTGCACGTGAAGGATCCGCTTGTCGCCGTTCGGGTTGATCTTGACCGGGTCGAACTCCTGGATCTCGTAGCCCACGCAGATCAGTACGTCGGCCGCGTCGAAGCCGAAGTTGCCGTAGTCGTGGCGCATGAAGCCGATCGCGCCGAGAGCGTTCGGGTGATCGTCGGGGAAGACGCCCTTGCCGTGGAACGTGGTCGCGACCGGGATGTTCAGCCGCTCGGCGAACCGCACCAGGGCGGCCGAGGCCCCGGCTCTGGCGGCACCGTGGCCCGCCAGCACGACGGGGTGCCGTGCAGTGGTCAGCACCTCGACCGCCCGCGCGATCTGGGAGGAGGACGGCGCGTCGGCGCGCACCGCGTCGATCTGCAAGGGTGCCAGCGGCTCGGCCGGACGCTCTGCTTCGATGTCCTCCGGCACGGCCAGGAACACGGCGCCGGGGCGCTCGCTCTGCGCGGTCTTGAACGCCTTGCGTGTCATCTCCGGCACCGCGTCCGGACACTCGATCTGGGCCGCCCACTGGGTGACGGGAGCGAACATCGACACCAGGTCGATGACCTGGTGCGACTCCTTGTGGGTACGGCGCAGCGACCCCTGCGCGGCCAGGGCCACCATCGGCGCGCTGTTGGTCATGGCGTCGGCGGTGCCGAGCAGCAGATTGATCGCGCCGGGCCCCAGCGTGGCCGAGCACACCCCGGCCCGGCCGGTCAGCCGCCCGTAGATCTCCGCCATGAACGAGGCGGCCTGCTCGTGGCGCACCAGGACGTACCGGATCCCGGAGCCGTTCAGGGCGTCGACGAAGCGGATGTTCTCCTCGCCGGGAATCCCGAAGACGTACTCCACGCCCTCGGCCCGCAGGCAACGCACCAACAGGTGCGCGACGTCCTCCACTGCTGCCGTGTTCCGCGACCCGGTCGCGCCTTCGGTGCCCATGAGACGAACGTAGGCACGCCCGCCTGCCCCGGCCACTCATCAGCCGCCGACGGGGCCATTCGGGGGCAGTGCGGTGGCGCCTGCCGCGGTCGGCCCGCACGCTGGATCCAGTTGTGGACGCGCCGCCGCGCGCCGTGCGGAGGCAGGGCTCTGGGAGGACAGTGTGACCGCTTCGTCGCCCGCCACGGACGCACCGCCGGCCCGGTACGACGACCTGCGTGCTCTGGTGATCAACTGCACTCTCAAACGCTCGCCGGAGACGAGCAACACTCAGGGACTGATCGACCGCAGCATCGGCGTCATGGACGCGCAGGGAGTGCACGTCGATGTCGTCCGGGCGGTGGACCACGACATCGCCACCGGTGTGTGGCCCGACATGACGGAGCACGGCTGGGAGGCGGACGCCTGGCCGGACCTCTACCGGCAGGTCATGGCGGCCGACATCCTCGTGCTGGCCGGCCCCATCTGGCTGGGCGACAACAGTTCCGTGATGAAGCAGGTGATCGAACGCCTTTACGCCTGCTCCAGCCTGCTCAACGAGGCCGGACAGTACGCCTATTACGGCCGCGTCGGCGGCTGTCTGATCACCGGCAACGAGGACGGCGTCAAGCACTGCGCCATGAACGTCCTCTACAGCCTGCAGCACCTGGGCTACACCATCCCTCCCCAGGCGGACGCCGGATGGATCGGCGAGGCGGGTCCCGGCCCCTCGTATCTCGACCCCGGCTCGGGCGGCCCGGAAAACGACTTCACCAACCGCAACACCACCTTCATGACCTGGAATCTGCTGCACCTGGCCCGGGCGTTGAAGGACCTCGGTGGCATTCCCGCATACGGCAACCAGCGCACCGCGTGGGACGCCGGCTGCCGCCGCGACTACGAGAACCCCGAGCACCGGTAGGAACACGACGTACTGCGTCAGAGTCTTTTCAGGGCGCTGGCCGATGCCATGGGCACGAACGAACTCGGCGGCTTCCTGACCCTCTTGGGCGCCTCGGCGGTGCTGTCCGGCGTCGTCGACGACATCCCGTACGTCGCCACCATGGCGCCCATCACCAGCGACCTGGTCCACAACATGGGCGGCGACGGCCACGTCATGTGGTGGGCCCTCGCCCTCGGCTGACCCGTGGCCGCCGCGGCGTACGGTCGCGTTCGTCGGGTCAGCGCTGCCTCATTCGATCTGTACGCGGTCCCACCCCGGCGTTGTCAGTGGTGACCACTAGTTTGGAGTCACTGGAAGACGGCCGAACCGGCCGATCGGGCCTTTGGGGAGGGGTGTGCTGTGTCCGCTGCGCAGGCACGACAGTCGGGGAACACGACGTATCTGGAGCTGTCCCAGGAAAGCGGCGGTGCCCACAAGTTCTACGAGGTGACGGTCGAGGGGACCACCGTCTCCGTGCGGTACGGACGGATCGGTGTGGACGGGCAGCGTCAGACCTCCGCGTTCCCGACCGTGGAGAAGGCGAACGCGGCGGCGGCGAAGAAGATAGCGGAGAAGGTGCGAAAGGGGTACGCGCCCGCCGTTCAAGGGCAGCGCGCGGCCCGGTCCGTGACGCGCCGTCAGGTGACGTCGGCCCCGTCCACGGCGCGGGCGACGGCCCCGGTGCTGTGGCGGTTCCGTACGGGCGCCTCGGCGTTCGGCATCCATGTCGACGAGGACCGCTGCTGGGTCGGCAACCAGCACGGCAGCGTCTACAACCTGAGCCACGACGGTGAGGTGTTGGCTCACTACTCCCTGCCGGACGGTGTGAAGTGCCTGGTGGCGGACGACTTCTGGATCTACGCGGGCTGTGACGACGGCCGGGTGTACGACCTCTCCTCGAAGGTGCCGTTCGCGGCCTACGAGATAGCGGCCGAGGTGGACATCTTCTGGCTGGACATTCACGCGGGCGTGCTGAACGTCTCCGACCGCAACGGCGGTCTGACGGTCATCGACCACGAGGACGAGCTCCAGTGGTCGCGCAACTCGTCCGGGGACAACGCGTGGATGGTGCGGGCCGACGACCACGCCGTGTACCACGGGCACAGTCGCGGTGTGACGGCCTACGCGGCGGACGGCACCAGCCAGCTCTGGCACACCGCGACCAACGGCAATGTGCTCTTCGGATGGCAGGAGGAGAACGCGGTCTACGCCGGGACGGGACGGCGGGTCGTCCAGCGGCTCGCCAAGTCCGACGGGCGGATCGAGGCCTCCTACGCGTGCGACGCCGCGGTGTACTCGTGTGCCACGTCCCCCGGCGGGCGGTACGTCTTCGCGGGCGACTCCGCCTCCTCCGTCTACTGCTTCACCGCCGACGGCACCCGGCTGTGGAAGCTCGGCACGGGCGGCGGCTCGGCGTTGTCCATGCAGTACCACGACGAAAGGCTGTACATCGTCTCCACGGACGGCTCGCTCGCCTGCATCGACGCGAGCGAGGCCGCGATCAACGCCGCCCAGTCGGGCACCGTCCCGGTCGCCGCGGACATCAAACTGGCGGCCGCCCTGCCGACGTACGCACCGCTGACCACAGCCGCCTCCGTGGCCACGGTCAGCGCCGTCCCCGCACCGGGGAGCGGGGTCGTCGTCGAGTGCACTCAGGAAGGAGGCCGAGTGCGCGTGCACGTGGTCTCCGAGGGCTACGAGCCGAGTTGGAACGTCCAGTTCCCGCGTGCGATACGCCAGCCCGGCGCCCGCTATGTGGTGGACGCGCTGCACTCCTCATCGGGTGGCTTCTACCGGGTGCGTGGAGAGATCAGGCGTCTGGTGTGAGGGGCGGGCGTCATTTCGGGAGACCGCGGCTGCGGCGGTTGTAGGTGCTCATGGCCGCCAGTACGCCGATGACCCAGGCGGCGGAGGTGCCCAGGACGAACGCCCAGAAGCCGAAGCCGCCGTCCTGCTTGTCGCTCACCGACCAGAGCAGGAGGGCTGCCGGTCCGCCCGCGACCAGTGGGCCCAGGAGCCACCAGATCAGGTAGGTGCGGGCTATCTCGCGGCCTTCGAGGGGGGTCTCCTCGTGCACGGTGTACTGGGTGACCGATCTGCTGCCGTTGCCGGTGGCCTTGAACACTGTGCTGCCGACGGTCAGGCGGTGGCGGCGCAGCGGTATCACCGGCATGTCGAACAGGACCGCCCACTGGGTGGCGTGGTGACTGCCGTCGCGGTTCCGATAGCCGTACCCGAGGTATTTGGTTCCGATTCCATTCCAGGTCGACATCTTCTACGACTGCCTCCGCCGGGCCTCGGACAGCCCGATCACGCCGACAAGGACCGGCGTTCTCCAGAGGGTCAAGCTCGTGCCCGTCTCCTGTGTGCGGCCCATGCCGTCTCCGCCCTGTCCGTGGGCAGCGTGCGCAGCCCGGTGCTCAGGTCGTGATTTTTCCGGGCGCACGGTCTGAAGTCGTCCGTGGAACTACGTAGATCGCTTACTTAAGCGGGGCGTCAGGGGGTGTGGGGGTGCCTGCGGTACTCGGGCCGGGTTCTCATGGGTGAAGCGGCAGTTCGGTGGCGACGGTGAAACCGCCCTCCGGTCGCCGGTACGTCTGGAGTCGGCCGCCCACCGAACTGGCGCGTTCGCGCATGCCGATGACGCCGAAGCCACTGCCCGGGGCCGTCGGCGCGGGGAGCCTTGTCGCCGTCGTCGTCGATCGTGATCCGCACCTTGTCCTTGGAGTACGAGAGAAGTACGCGCGCCTCCTTCACGGCGGCGTGCTTGGTGACGTTGGTGAGCGCCTCCTGGACGATCCGGAAGGCGGTCAGGTCCACGCTCGGGGCCAGCGGTCGCGCCTCGCCCTCGGTGGTGACGACGACGTCGAGCCCTGTGGAGGCGAACGCGGCGGTCAGTTCGGAGAGCCGGCCGAGTCCGGGGGACGGTTCCAGGGGCGAGTCGGGATCGTTGGCCTGGCGCAACAGGCCGACGGTGGCCTTGAGTTCGCGTAGCGCCGAGGAGGTGGTGTCGGCGAGGTCGCCCAGGATCCGCCGCGTCTGGTCGGGATGGCTGCGGGCGAGGTGCGCGGCGGTCCCGGCCAGGGCGTTGGCCAGCGCGAGGTGGTGGGCGACGACGTCGTGGAGGTCGCGCGCGATGCGCATGCGCTCCTCGGCCACCCGGTGCCGCGCCTCTTCGTCGCGGGTGCGCTCGGCGTGTTCGGCGCGCGCGTGGACGGCTTCGAGGTAGGCGCCGCGCAGTCGGGCCGTGGTGCCCCAGGCGACCGGCACCAGCAGCCAGAAGACGGGTCCGACCGTGCGGAAGAACAACGGGTGGTCGTAGTGGTCGGCGAGGACGGCCGTGGGCACCACCAGCGCCGAGACACCGAAGAGGCCGATGCGCGCGGTCGCCCGGCTGGTACGGATGGCCAGCCAGTACAGCGCGATCATCACCGGTCCGAATAGCAGCGGTGTGATCAGATAGCCCGCCACGGTGCCGGTGTTGACGCAGGCGGCGGTCACCGCGACGACCGTACGGGGGTGACTGCGACGCCACCACAGGGCGGCGCAGGCGACGCCCTCCAGGAGGACGGCCGGCCACCACTCGATCCGATCGCCGGAGGGCTTCGAACTGCTCCATTCGCTGCCCACCACGGAGAGCGCGAAGACCGCCAGGATGACCATCGCGTTGACGGCGCGGGGACGGTCCTTGGCGAACCGCTGCCAGTTGGTGATCATCGGGAGGGTTTCCTGTCGGGTGTGGCGGCCCTGGTGGGTGACGTCGTCGGTGCACGGCCCGGAGGGCCGCCCGTGCTCGGCACGGGCGGCCCTCCGGCGCGTGGGACGGTCAGACGCGGGCCGACTCCCGTGCGGCCGGATCGTTCTGCGCCGGGGCGACGGCGGACTGGTGGACGAGCGCCTCGCCCTCCACGTCGACCTTGGGCAGGATCCGGTCCAGTCGGCGCGGCATCCACCAGGCGGCCTTGCCGAGCAGGGCCAGGACCGCCGGTACGAAGGCCATGCGGACGACGAACGCGTCGAACATGACGGCGATCGCGAGGCCGAAGCCGATCATCTTGATCATCGACTCGCTCGCTCCGACGAAGCCGGAGAACACGGCCATCATGATCAGTGCGGCGGCGACCACGACGCGGGCGCTGTGGCGGAAGCCGCTCTCGACCGCCTGGCGCGGGCTGTCGCCGTGGACGTACGCCTCCCGCATCCGGGCGACGAGGAACACCTCGTAGTCCATCGCGAGGCCGAAGACGATGCCCACCAGGAAGATCGGCATCAGGCTCATGATCGGCCCGGTGGTCTCGACGCCGAGGAGCGAGGCGCCCCAGCCCCACTGGAAGACCGCGACGACGGAGCCGAGGGCGGCGAGCACCGAGAGGAGGAAGCCGACGGCGGCCTTGATCGGGACCAGGATGGAGCGGAAGACCACCATCAGGAGCAGGATGGCCAGGCCGACCACCACGATCAGGTAGGGGATCAGAGCCTTCTGGGTTTTTTCCGCCATGTCGATGTTCAGGGCGGTGGTGCCGGTGACCTCGAACTCGGCGCGGGTCGAGGCCTCGGTGGCGGGGCGCTCGTTCCGGATGGTCTTGACGAGGTCCTGGGTCTTCTTGTCCGTGGGCGCGGTGGACGGGACGGCGGAGAAGACCGCGGTGTCACCCGCGGGGTTGAAGCGTGCGGGGGAGACGGACACGACCCCGTCGGTGGCCTTGATCTTCTTCTCGATGGTCGTGACCGCGGTCTTGGGGTTCGCGGCGCCCTTGGCGTCCACGACGATGGTCAGGGGGCCGTTGAAGCCGGGGCCGAAGCCCTTGGCGAGGTCGTCGTAGGCGCGGCGCTCGGTCGTCGAGGTGGGCTTGGCCTCGTCTCCGGTCGTACCCAGCTGGAGGTCCATCACCGGTACGGCGAGCGTTCCCAGGCCCACGACCGACAGCAGGAGCACCGGGAGGGGGCGGCGCAGGACGAAGCGTGCCCAGCGGCTGCCACCGTTGTTCGCTCCGCCCTCCGTGATCTCTCCGGTCTTGCGGGCCTTGCGGGAGAGTACGGCGTTGGGCCAGAAGCCGAGGAGGGCCGGGACGAGTGTCAGCGCGATGAAGACGCCGACGACGACGGCTCCGGCGGCGGCGAGGCCCATTTTGGTGAGCATGGGGATGCCGACGACGGAGAGGCCGGCGAGGGCGATGACGACGGTGAGGCCGGCGAAGACGACGGCGGATCCTGCGGTGCCGGTGGCGAGGCCCGCGGCTTCCTGCGGGGTGTGGCCCTTGGCGCGTTCCTCGCGGTAGCGGGAGACGATGAAGACGGCGTAGTCGATGCCGCAGGCGAGGCCGAGCATGGTGGCGAGCGTGCCGGTGGTGGAGGAGAGGCCGAACGCGCTGGACAGGGCCATGATCGCGGCCATCGAGACGCCCACACCGATGATCGCGGTGAGCAGCGGCAGCCCGGCGGCGGTCAGTGAACCGAAGGTGATGATCAGGACGAGTGCGGCGATGGCGATACCGATCCCCTCGGCCGCTCCGCCCGCCGAGGGTGTGGTCGCCAGCGCGGTGCCGCCGACCTCGACCGTCAGGCCGGACTTCTTGGCCTGCGCTATCGCGTCCTTCAGGGCGTTCTTGCTGGCGTCGGTGAGGTCGTCGGCCTTCACCTTGTAGGTGACGGTGGCGTATGCCGTCGTCGCGTCCTTGCTGATCGCCTTGGCCTGGAAGGGGCTGACCGCGCTCGCGACCTGCGAGCCGTCGGCCGCGTGGTCGACGAGCTTGTCGATGGTCTTCTTGTTCTCGGCGGCGGTGATCTTCTGGCCGTCGGGGGCCACGAAGACGATCCGGGCGTTCGCGCCGTTGGCGGTCGTCCCGGGGAAGCGCTGCTCCATGAGGTCGAACGCCTTCTGGGACTCGATCCCCGGCATGGAGTTGTTCGGATCAGGAGCGGCGGGAGCCTTGGCCGCACCGAAGCCGACAGCGCCGAGCACCGCCACCCAGATCAAGGCGACGTACCAACGTCGCCGGAAGGCCGTACGGCCCAGTCGATAAAGGAAAGTAGCCACGGGCTGAGGTCTCCACTCGTCCGATCTCGGGAACCCCATCAGGTTCCCCGTGGCAGACCCCTCCCGTCGTCGTGCACGTGCCGACATTTCCGACTACTGAGAACGCAGTACGCCGCTTCCGGATCATCCTCCTGACGTCTACCGCCGGCCGCGGAGAACCGCGACCGGCGGCGTACGCCAGGGGGGCCTAGCGGGTGCTTGCCGGGGCCTTCAGGTGCAGATCCGTGCTGGACAGCGTCATCGGCGTGGCCGAGACGGCCCGCAGCCGGATGCGTACTCCGGCGCGGGGGAGGGTGAACCTGCCGGAGGGCGGCAGGAGCTCGTAGCTGGCCGAGGAGTGCCGGCTGAGCGTGGCGGGGCCGGACTTGATGGACCAGTAGCGGCCCATGCCCTGGCCCGTGGTCAGGGTGAAGTGCGGGGTGAGGGCCGAGTCGCCGAGGTTGGTGACGCGGACGGTGAGCGCGGTCACGGCCTTGGCGGTGGTGGTACGGCTCTCGCCGACCAGCCGCATCTTCAGGGGCGGTGAGCCCGTCACCGCCAGGGTCGAGGCGATCAGGGCGGGGGTGATCAGCAGCGCGCCCGTGGCGACGCGCGCCCGCTGCCGGTGCGGGCCGCGCAGGAAGGCGGGCCGGGGCTGCCACGCCGTGGTGAAGGCCGACGGCGGCGCGGTCACGGCAGCGGCCAGCCAGAGCGGCGTCATCATCAGGTAGTAGCCGTCCTGCGAACGTGTCGCCAGGAAGAACGCGCACCACGGCAGGACCACCGCGGCCGGCCCCAGCCGCCGCACGAACAGTACGAAGAGCCCGAGCAGCCCCGCGGCCAGCAGCATGCTCGCGTGCGAGTACCAGGACAGCCGGTCGCTGCCGTCGGTGAAGTACAGCGAGATGCCGACCAGGCCCTGGCCGTGCAGGTTCGCCTTCTGGGTGAGCGGGAGCGCGATCCCGGAGAGCCAGCTGCGTGGCTCGCTCACGATGAAGTACGCGTTGATCAGCAGCCAGGTCAGGGTGGCCACCCCCGCGATCCGGCCCACGGCGGCCGCCGCCGCACGCGCTCCGAGATCGCCGCGGCGCAGCGCGTAGACCCCGGCCAGCAGGAACGGCGTGAGGAACCACGGCAGCTGCTGCGAGGCGCAGGCCGCGCCCAGGCACGCCGCCCGCGCCCAGTCGCTCCACCCGCCGTAGCCCATCCGCGGCCAGCCCACCACCACCGGGATGAGGAAGGCGCAGGCGACGATCGCCGGATAGCCGAGCCGGGCGTACGCGGGCAGCAGGCCGAGGCCGAGGCAGACCAGCGTGGCCGCGGACCGCCACTGCGTGGGCAGCATCCGCCACATCACGATCGTGGCCACGATCAGGGCGCCCGTGGCGGTCAGGACCGCGGGAGCGGCCCCGTGCCCGACCCACAGCAGCGGTGCGGTGAGCAGCAGGGGCAGCGGCGGATAGCCGTACGTGTAGTCGTACCCGCCGGTCATCGTCGGGGTGAGGGCGACCCCGTGCTGCCCGAAGAGCCAGGGCCACGGCTGGTCGTAGACCTGGTGCCCGGCGACGAACTCGCGGGCGGCCTGCGCGGTGAGGACGGACTCGTCGCCGCCGCCGTGGTAAATGGCGAACCCGCACACCGCGAGCATGACGGCCGTCACCAGGACCACCAGGTCGAGGCGGGCCAGCGAGCGACTCCGGCGCACGGTCAGCGTCAGGACGCCCGTCACCAGGATCGAGGCATAGCAGACCGAGATCACCGCCGCGACGGCGAGCCGGTGGCTCGCGGCCGCCGTCCACATCGGGCGCGTACCGATGAAGAGGCTGACGTCGGCGAGCAGGGTCAGGACGCGGTGCCACTGCGCGGGCGTCTCGTCGGGCGACGCCTTCGTGAGGGCCTTCTGGCCGGTGGTCGACGGCCTCATTTCTGCCAAGTACACGGGATTGGACGGTAATTCCCGCAGATGAAGGCCGTGATGCCGGACGTGAAGAGTCCGGTATGAGGGTGGTAAGAAGAGTGTTTACGTCCGATGTGGGTGCGTGTCGTAGGGGAGCGTCTCATATAAGGGCGTCTCATGCTTTGGCGGGGCATACGGGGGTCTCTCAGGCGTTGGAGAGGGACACCTCGGTGGACTTGATGAGCGCCACGACCGCCGATCCGGCCGCCAGGCCCAGCTCCGTCACCGCGTCCTTGGTGATCGCGGAGGTCAGCTCGCCGCCCCGGACCTCGACCTTGACGCGGGCCATGGCCCCACCCGTGGAGACCTCCGTCACGGTGCCGGGGAACTGGTTGCGGATGCTCACCCCGTCGACCGGCCCGGTGGCCAGGGACACCTCCGTCGACTTGACCAGGGCGCGGACCGTGGACCCCGCGGCGAGACCCAGGTCCTCGACCGCCTCCGTGGTGATGGCCGCGGTGAGGTCCTGGCCACCGTCGAGACGGACCTTGACCGTCGCCATCACCTCGCCCGGGGTGACGGAGGTGACGGTTCCGGGGAGCTGGTTGCGGATGCTCAGGCTCATGGGTACGCCTCAATGTGCGGTGCGGTGGGACAGCGGATGCCGGTGCGTTGCGAATGGTCGAGTTTCACCAATTATGTGCAACCCGTGGCTCTCGCTGGGCTCGCCACACCCCGTGTCTCCCGTGTCTCAGTACACGTCCCGTACATACCGCTTCTCCGCCGCCAGCTGTTTGACGTACGCGATCGCCTCCGCCTCGCCCAGACCGCCGTGCGAGACCGCGATGTCCCGCAGCGCCCGGTCGACGTCCTTGGCCATCCGCGAGGCGTCTCCGCACACATAGAAGCGGGCGCCGTCCTGGAGCCAGTGCCACAGCTCGGGCCCGTGCTCACGCATCCGGTCCTGGACGTAGACCTTGGCGCGCTGGTCGCGCGA
Source organism: Streptomyces sp. NPDC058086 (assembly GCF_042885015.1). Lineage (NCBI taxonomy): Bacteria > Bacillati > Actinomycetota > Actinomycetes > Kitasatosporales > Streptomycetaceae > Streptomyces > Streptomyces sp. NPDC058086. The sequence continues at coordinate 46,457 of NZ_JBHVST010000038.1, forward strand.
GAACGCCGTGTCGAGCCGGGTGAGCGAGCCGTCGTCGAGCAGTCCGGTCAGCTCGTCCTCGTAGTAGAAGTCGGTGGCGCGGTGCTGCTCGCCGAAGAACAGCCAGTTCGGCGCCCGATGGCCGAGCGCCCGGCGCTCCTCCAGGAAGCCGACGAACGGCGCGACGCCGGTACCGGGCCCCACCATCACCATGGGTGTCGTCGCGTCCGCCGGGGGCCTGAAGTGCGGCGACCTCTGCACGAAGACCGGGACCTGAGCCTCCGGCTCGGCATCGGCGAGGAAGGGCGAACACACCCCGCCCCTCGGCCGGCCGGCCGGATTCTCGTACCGCACCACCGAGACGGTCAGCGAGACGAGGTGCGGGTCGACGAGCGGACTCGACGAGATCGAGTACAGGCGGGGCTGCAACCGCTTGAACACCTCGGCCCACTCCGCCGCCGACGCGCGCACCGGATGCTCGGCCACCACGTCCACGGCCTGTCGCCCCCAGGACCAGCGTGCCAGCTCTCCCTTGTTGTCCGGACGCAGCAGCTTCCTCAACTCGCGCCCGTCACGCGTCCGTTCGCCGACGAAGCGCAGCAGGTCCGGCGTGATCCGCGTGATGTCGAAATGCCGAAGCAGGGCCTCGCCGAAGGCGACCTCACCCACACCCTTCACTTCGACGGCCGTTGAGTCGTCGCCCCCGACCGTCTCCAGCCATTCGGCAACCAGGCCGGGCGAGTTGACGGGCCGTACGCCGAGCGCGTCCCCCGCCTCGTACGGCAGCGGGCTCTCGCTGTCCCGGGTGTCGAAGGTGAACCGGCGCACTTCCTTACCGGCGCCGGGCAGGCTGAGCAGCCGGTTTCCGGTGAGGCGGGCGGTGGTGGCGGCCGGCGCGGGCTTGGCGGGCTTGGCCGTCCGGGGTGCCTCGGGTGCCCTGGGTGCCTCGGGCCGCCCGCCGAGCGCGGTGAGGATCAGCTCCAGCCAGGCGTCCGCGTTCGGCTCGTAGTCAGGTTCGCAGTCCGTACGGGGAGCCAGGCGTACGGCGCCCAACTCGTCCAGGCGCGCGTCCAGCCGGCGCCCGTGCCCGCAGAAGTCGTCGTACGAGGAGTCGCCGAAGGCCAGCACGGCATAACGCACTCCGTCCAGCCGCGGGGCCTCCTGCCCCGACAGGGTGTCCCACAGGCCGGACCCGTTGTCGGGCGCGTCACCGTCCCCGAAGGTGCTGGTGATGAAGAGCAGATCGGCGCTGCGGGCGAGCGCGCCGACATCCGCCTCGTCCATGCCGACCAGTCGCGCCCGGTGCCCGGTGGCGGCGAGCCGCTCGGCGGTGGCCGTCGCGAACTCCTCCGCGTTCCCGGTCTGTGAGGCCCACAGCACCACCACCTCACGGCCCGCGGACTCCTGCGCCGGAGTCGCCTGGGGCGCGGAGCGCGAGTACATCCCGGCGAGCACGCCGTTCACCCAGAGGGCGTGCTCGGGGTCGAAGGGGGCGTCCGGGGGGAGGACGGGCACGCCCGGGAGCCCGGAGGAGAGCCCGGCGAGAAAGCCGCTGAGATACTGGCGCTCGACGGAGGAGAGCACGGGCGGGGGAGCGAGCTCCAGGCCGAAGCCTCCGGGTGACGTGCCGACGCTTCCGGGTGTCGTGCCGAAGCCTCCGGGCGTCGTTTCGACTCGGTCGGGCGCCCTCGGCCCGTCCTGCGTCTTCGGAAGAGCCCTTCGGGCGGCAACGCGCGCCAGCGACACCGCGCACACCTTGAACTCCGGCTGGAACGACACCGGATCCACCGCGTCACTGGTCACCGCGTTGATGCTCAGGTACTCGCCGAACAGGTCGTTCCAGTGAAAGGGCGCGAACACGCACCCCACCCGCACCCGGTCCGTCACCACCGCCGGCAACACCGCCCGCCCCCGCCGGGAGGCGACCTCTACCGAGTCACCCTCCACGACCCCGAGCGCGGCCGCGTCCTGCGGATGCAGCTCCACGAACGGCCCCGGATTGAGCTTGTTGAGCTTCGTCACCTTCCCCGTCTTGGTCAGCGTGTGCCACTGGTGCTGCAGACGCCCGGTGTTGAGCACGAACGGAAAGTCGTCGTCGGGCATCTCGGCGGGCGGCAGATGGGGCCGCGCGTAGAAGACGGCCCGCCCGCTCGCGGTGGGGAACGACAGCTCGCCGTCGCCCCCCTTCTCTATATACCGGATCGGATTCCGCGCGGGCCCGTCTTCCCGCGCGACGGGCCACTGCACGGGCCCGCCCCGCAGCCGCTCGTAGGAGGCACCCCGCAGATCCCACCCCGTCTTCGGGTTCCACGCCTCCTTGATCTCCTCGAAGATCTGCTCGGCACTGTCGTACGAGAACTCCTTCTCGTACCCCATGGCGCGGGCGACGGCCGCGATGATCCGCCAGTCCGCCCGCGCCTCCCCGGGCGGGTCGACGACGGACCGTGCCAGGGTCAGCGTCCGCTCGCTGTTGACCAGGACGCCCTCGGCCTCCGTCCACAGCGCGCCGGGGAGCACGACATCGGCGTACGCGTTGGTCTCGGTCTCGGCGAAGACGTCCTGGGTGACGACGAACTCGGCGGCTTCGAGCCCTTCGATGACGGTCCGGCGGTTGGCGACCGAGGCGACGGGGTTGGTGCAGATGATCCAGCAGGCCTTGATGTCCCCCTCGGCCATCTTCCGGAACATCTCGACGGTGCCCTGCCCCACCCCGTCCTTGCGGATGCTCCCGACCGGCAGCCCCCACAGCTCCTCGACGAAGGCACGCTCCTCGTCCACCAGCACCGAGCGCTGTCCGGGCAGCCCGGGACCCATGTACCCCATCTCGCGCCCGCCCATGGCGTTGGGCTGCCCGGTGAGGGAGAACGGCCCGCTGCCGGGCCGGCAGATGGCGCCCGTGGCGAGATGGAGATTGACGAGCGCGTTGGTGTTCCAGGTGCCGTGCGTGGACTGGTTGAGCCCCATGGTCCAGCAGCTCGTCCACTCCCCGGCCTCACCGATCAGCCGTGCCGCCGCCCGGATGTCGTCCTCCGGGATGCCGGTGATCTCGGCGACGGCCGCGGGCGGATAGTCGGCGAGGAACGCGGGCATCGCCTCCCAGCCCTCGGTGTGCCGGGCGATGAAGCCAGGGTCCGTGTAGCCGCCTTCGTGCAGCAGGTGCAGCAGTCCGTTGAGCAGCGCGAGGTCGGTACCGGGCCTGATCTGCAGAAACAGATCGGCCTTCGTCGCCGTCGCGGTGCGCCGCGGATCGACGACGATCAGCTTGGCCCCGGCCTTCACACGCTCCATGAGCCGCAGGAAGAGGATCGGATGGCAGTCGGCCATGTTGGACCCGATGACGAGGAACACGTCCGCGCGGTCGAGATCGTCGTACGACCCCGGCGGTCCGTCGGCGCCCAACGACAGCTTGTAGCCGGTGCCCGCGCTCGCCATGCACAGCCGTGAGTTCGACTCGATCTGGTTCGTCCGTACGAAGCCCTTGGCCAGCTTGTTGGCGAGGTACTGCGCTTCGAGCGTCATCTGCCCGGAGACGTAGAAGGCGACGGCGTCCGGGCCGTGCTCGTCGATGATCGCGCGCAGGCGCCGGGCGGTCTCGGCGAGGGCCGTGTCGACGGGGACGGGCCGCGGCTCCTCGCCGCGGTCCTCCCGCACGAGCGCGGTGGTCAGCCGGCCGGGCGCGGCGAGCATGTCGGCCGTGGTCGCGCCCTTGGTGCACAGCCGACCGGCGTTGGCGGGGTGCTCCTTGTCCCCGGACGCCTTCAGGACCGTACGCCGTCCGTCCGGCCCCCGGCCGATGTCGAGGACCATGCCGCAGCCCACACCGCAGTACGAGCAGACGGTCCGGACCTGCTCCGGGCGGGGGGTCGTGGTCATGCCGACGACAGTACGAATTGCCCGTTACGCGGATGTCACATGGTCTGATCTTGGAGGGTTACGCCCGCTGCACAACCGGCCGGCGGGCGATGTGAGGGTGTCGCGGACCGTGTCGCTGTTGGGCCGAACGGGTGACCATGCGTAAGAATTGGCCGGTGCAGACAATGAGTGCGAGCCAGGACGGGGTGGGCCAGTGAACAGCCACGACGTCACCGACGAGCAGTGGGAAGGGCTCGCCCAGGTCGTTCCGCTGCGGGGCCGGGACGCCTGGCCCTCGGCGGTGAATCACCGGTCGATACCCGAGGCCGTGACCGAGGCGCGGCGCCGCTTCGTGGTCCTGCGGGTCAATGTGTTCGCGGACGCCCGCGATGTCGCCGAGACGCTGATGTCGGGCATCCCGGTCCTGCTCGACCTGACCAGTGCGGAGACCGAGGTCGCCAAGCGGGTGCTGGACTTCAGCACGGGGGTGGTCTTCGGTCTGGCGAGCGGCATGCACCGGGTCGACCGCAATGTGTTCCTGCTGACACCGCGCGGGACCGAGGTGCGAGGGCTGATGGAAGGGGCGGGGGTTCCTGGGATCTGAGCAGGGGCGACCAGGACCGGCCCCCGCGCGCGGGCGCGCGCCGGTCCCCCGATCGTAGGAAGGCCACCGGGCTGTAACGGTTCGCCTGCGGTTCGCCCGGCAGGGGGCGCTTACCGTCCACATATGACCGTGTCATCTCTGGCGGCCCCCGCCCAGGCCGAGGCGCGCCCCGACCGGCCCGGCGCCACCGAACTCAGGCTCGCCGCCTTCGCGGCACACCGGCGCGCCCGGTTCCCGCTCGGCCCCCTCACTCTCTTCACCGGGCCCAGCGGCAGCGGCAAGACCGGTGCCCTGCGGGCGTACGAGGCACTGGCGCGGCTCGGCGGCGGCGCCGCGCTGGGCGAAGTGTTCCCCGACCCGGCCTCCTGCGTCCCCGAACGCGCCCGGCCCGACGCCCAGCGACGGCGCGGCTTCCGCATCGGCTGCACGGTCGACGGCCCCGAAGGACCCGTACGGCTCGATGTCGCCGTACAGGCCGAGCCCGAACTGCGCATCGTCGGCGAGCGGTTGACCGCGGGCGCCCTGACCCTCCTGGAGACCGCGCTACGGGACCCGGGCCGCCGGGTCGTCCAGGCGGCCTGGCACACGGCGGGCTCGTCGACGGTGACCCGGGGCCCCCTTCCCGACGACCGCCTCGGCACCGCGCTGCTGCCACTGCGCGTCGCCGGCCGGACGGACGGCGAACGGCGGGTCCTCGCCGCGGCCGAGCAGATGGTGGTCGCCCTGCGGTCCGTGTACGCCTGCGACCCGAGCCCCCGACGGATGCGCGCCGCCGCCCCGCTCGGCGCGGGGCGGCTGCTCCGGGGCTGCGACAACCTCGCCGAGGTGCTGTGGCGTACCCGATCGGAGTGCGGCCACCGCTACGCGCACCTGGTCACGGCGGTACGGGCCGGCTGCGCGGGCCCCGTCACGGACGTCCTGGCCGAGCCGCTCGGCGACGGCACGGTGCGCGCGCTCCTCGACCGTGGGGACGGCGTCCGTACGCACCTGGGGCTGCTCGGGGACGGCGAGTTGAGGTATCTGGCACTGGCCCTGGTACTGCTCACCGGGCCCGGCGTGCTGGAGGTCGACCCGGCGGGGGAGGTCCCGGCCGCGCTGCAGACGCTGACGGTGCTGGCCGACGGCCTCGACCGGGGGCTGGACGTGCGGCAGGCCGGGGAGTTGGTGCGGCTGGCGGCGCGGATGTGCGAGCGGGGGCACATCCGCCTGGTGGGTGCGGTGGGCGATGTCGTCCGGGTGTGCGAGGTGCCGGGGGTCACGGTGGTAGACCTGACGCCGTGAGTGAAAGTGAACTGGACGTGGCGAAGTTGCAGCGCAGGTTGGCCGAGTTCGCGGCCGCGCGGAACTGGCAGCAGTACCACACGCCGAAGAACCTGGTCGCCGCGCTCAGCGTGGAGGCGTCCGAGCTGGTCGAGATCTTCCAGTGGCTGACGCCCGAGGAGTCGGCGCGGGTCATGGACGACGCGGACACCGCGCACCGCGTCACGGACGAGGTGGCGGACGTGCTGGCGTATCTGCTCCAGCTGTGCGAGGTGCTCGGCATCGACGCGCTGGCGGCGCTCGACGCGAAGATCGACCGGAATGAGCGGAGGTTTCCGGTGGGGGAGGGGGCGTAGGGGGCGGGGGCCGGGGAGGCGGCGCGTCCGGTTGTCACTCTCCGGGGTCGTTGAGTTGTCCACATTCAACTTCGTGTCCACAGATTTCGGTCTTCCTCTGGCTTTTCGTCTCGCGGGCTCTCACTCTGGGTAGTGGAGAGTTCGGGCGGACGTGCGATGAGCGCGTCGGGACAGACGGGGGCAGCGCATGGACGCGGTGCGGCTCATCGGGGCGAGCAGACGTGCCCTCGCGGGGAGCGGGGACACGGTAGAAGTGATCGCGGAGGCGTGGCAGGCGCAGGCCCTGGCCCAGGCCATAGGGAGTCGCTTCGCCGTATCGGGCCCGCCGGAACTCCGGGGCGAGGCGCTTGGACTCACGGAGCTGGCGGGCCGGGGCTGCGGTGTGCTGAACGCGCCGCCGCTCGACATGGCCGACCTACGCGCCGCTCAGCTCACCGAGTTGGGTGATGCGCGAGAGTCTCTGCTGTGCCTCGGGGGTCTTCTTGGCGAGGTCGGTATCGCTCTCGTCGGTATCGCCTGCGCGGCGGACGAACAGGGGACGTACTGGCAGTGCATGGAGGCGATCGACGCGGCGGACGAGTCCCGGGACCGGGTCCTGGAGATGCTGAGACGGTTGGCGGCGCGGGATCAGGGGGTGGTGGAGCGGGGGTGGGCGACGGGGTAGGCGGGGGCCGGGCGCGCAGTTCCCCGCGCCCCTGAAGGGGCGGAGCCCCCAGGCGGGGCGTCGCCATGAGCCGGGCGGTCCGGCTCCGCCCGAGCCCGACGATCACCACCTACCCGGGTCACTGTCACGAACCCGCGCCGCACAAGGGGCGACGGATTTCGCCCGCCGGGGGCCCGAGGAACGCGACCTCAGCCGAGCTGCGGCATGACCTCCGCGGCGATCAACTCCAGGTGATCCAGGTCATCGAGGTCCAGCATCTGCACGTACATGCGCTGCGACCCGACGGCCTGATACTGGGCGATCCTCTCGACGACCTCCGCAGGGGAGCCCGCGAGCCCGTTCGCCTTGAGTTCGTCGACGTCCCGGCCGATGGCGTGCGCGCGCCGCTTCACCTCGGCGTCGTTCCTGCCGACACAGGCGACCAGCGCGTTCGAGTACACAAGGTCGTCCCCCTTGCGCCCGGCCCGCTCGGCCGCTGCCCGCACCCGCTGGAACTGCTGCTCCGTGTCCCCGAGGGAGGCGAAAGGAATGTTGAACTCGTCGGCGTACCGCGCCGTCAGCTCGGGCGTCCGCTTGGCACCGTGCCCGCCGATCAGGACCGGCACCTTGGGCTGCGCGGGCTTGGGAAGCGCGGGGGAGTCCTTGAGCTGGTAGTACTTGCCTTCAAAGGTGAACCGTTCACCGACCGGCGTCTCCCACAGGCCCGTGACGACGGCGAGTTGTTCCTCCAGCCGCCCGAACTTCTCCTTGGGGAACGGAATCCCGTACGCCTCGTGCTCGGCCTCGTACCAGCCGGAGCCCAGACCGAGTTCCACCCGCCCGCCCGACATCTGGTCGACCTGCGCGACCTGGATGGCGAGGACGCCGGGGAGACGGAAGGTACCGGCCGTCATGAGCGTGCCGAGGCGGATCCGGTTCGTCTCGCGGGCGAGGCCGGCCAGCGTGATCCAGGCGTCGGTGGGCCCGGGGAGCCCGTCGACGGATCCCATGTGCAGGTAATGGTCAGAACGGAAGAAGGCTCCGTAGTTGAGGTCTTCGGCGGCCTTGGCGACGCGGAGCAGCGTCTCGTAGGTCGCTCCCTGCTGCGGTTCTGTGAAGACTCGAAGATCCATGCATCCATCATGCACCGGTCACATCAGCCGACCCAGCCGGAACCGCTGCCACGGAGCCCGGCGGGAAAATTCTCGGGTCCCCCAGGGGCGTTCGCTATACGTTGGGGCGGGCGCGCCGACGACAGGCCGGGAGTAGTGATCCCCCGGCGCGCTCTCCCCCCGCTGTGGTTCACCGGCGCTCGGCGCATGTGAGGTATTCACAGCTCAGAAGACGTTTCGAGGCAGATTCCAGTGTTCCTGACGATCAGTACCACCGGTACCCCAGAGCGCCCCGCCACCGACCTCGGCTTCCTGCTGCACAAGCATCCCGACAAGGCGCAGGTGTTCTCGACCTCCTACGGCACGGCGCACGTCCTCTACCCCGAGGCGTCCGTCGAGCGGTGCACGGCCGCGCTGTTGCTGGAGGTCGACGCGGTGGCGCTGGTCCGGCGCGGCAAGGGCAAGGGCCGCGGCGGCGCACCCGACGCCGCGCTCGCGCAGTACGTCAACGACCGCCCGTACGCCGCCTCGTCCCTGCTCGCCGTGGCGCTGAGCGCGGTCTTCTCCAGCGCTATGAAGGGCCAGTGCGCCGCGAAGCCGGACCTGCCCGCCCGGCCGCTGCCGCTCCGGATCGAGGTACCCGCGCTTCCCGCCAGGGGCGGCGCCGACCTCGTACGCAAACTGTTCGAGCCGCTCGGGTGGACGGTGGCGGTCGAGACCGTGGCGCTGGACGCGAAGTTCCCCGAGTGGGGCGACTCCCGCTACGTACGCCTGGAACTGGAGGCGTCGGGCCTGACGCTCGCCGAAGCCCTGCGCCACCTCTACGTGCTGCTTCCGGTGCTCGACGACGCCAAGCACTACTGGGTGTCGTCCGACGAGGTCGACAAGCTGCTGCGGGCGGGCGAGGGCTGGCTGCCGGACCACCCCGAGCAGAAGCTGATCGCCGACCGGTACCTCTCGCGCCGCTGGTCGCTGACGCGGGAGGCGATGGAGCGGCTGGAGCTCGTACGGCTGGCCGAGGCCGACGACACCGAGGTCGAGGAGATCGACAACGCGGTCGACGAAGGGACGGACACGGAGGAGAAGCCGATCCCGCTCGCCGTGCAGCGCCGGGACGCCATCCTCGCCGCGCTGCACGCGTCCGGCGCGGCCCGCGTGCTCGACCTCGGCTGCGGTCAGGGCCAGTTGGTGCAGGCGCTGCTCAAGGACGTGCGGTTCACCGAGATCGTCGGTGTCGATGTGTCGATGCGCGCGCTCACCGTCGCCTCGCGGCAGCTCAAGCTGGACCGGATGGGCGAGCGGCAGGCCGCCCGCGTGCGGCTCTTCCAGGGCTCGCTCGCGTACACCGACAACCGCCTCAAGGGGTACGACGCCGCCGTGCTCAGCGAGGTCGTCGAGCACCTCGACCTGCCCCGGCTGCCGGCCCTGGAGTACGCCGTCTTCGGCTCGGCCCGGCCGCGTACGGTCCTGGTGACGACGCCGAACGTCGAGTACAACGTCCGCTGGGAGACCCTCCCGGCCGGACACTCCCGCCATGGCGACCACCGGTTCGAGTGGACCCGGGAGGAGTTCCGGACCTGGGCCCACCAGGTGGCCGCGCGGCACGGATACGACGTGGAGTTCACGCCCGTCGGGCCCGACGACCCGGAGGTCGGTCCGCCGACCCAGATGGCCGTCTTCACCCTCGCCACCGCCACCCCGACCACCACGAAGGAGGAGAAGGCCGCATGACCGGCAACGACACCACCCAGGGGCGCACCCTGCCCATCACCGACCTCTCCCTCGTCGTCCTGATCGGCGCGTCCGGCTCCGGCAAGTCCACCTTCGCCCACCGGCACTTCAAACCGACCGAGGTCATCTCCAGCGACTTCTGCCGCGGCCTGGTCGCCGACGACGAGAACGACCAGAGCGCCAGCGGCGACGCCTTCGACGTCCTCCACTACATCGCGGGCAAGCGGCTCGCGGCCGGCCGGCGCACCGTCGTGGACGCCACGAACGTCCAGCAGGAGAGCCGCCGCCAGCTGATCGAACTCGCCAGGAAGCACGACGTGCTGCCCATCGCGATCGTGCTCGACGTGCCGGAGGAGGTGTGCGCCGAACGCAACGCCTCCCGCACCGACCGTGCCGACATGCCGCGCCGCGTCATCCAGCGCCACATCCGCGAACTCCGCCGCTCCCTGCGGCACTTGGAACGCGAGGGATTCCGCAAGGTGCATGTCCTGCGGGGTGTGGCGGAGATCGAGAGCGCCGAGGTGAGGACGGAGAAGCGGTTCAACGACCTGACCCACCTCACCGGCCCCTTCGACATCATCGGCGACATCCACGGCTGCGCCTCGGAGCTGGAGTCCCTGCTCGGCAAGCTCGGTTACGCCGACGGCGCGCACCCGGGGGGCCGTACGGCCGTCTTCGTCGGCGACCTCGTCGACCGCGGCCCGGACACCCCCGGAGTTCTGCGCCGCGTGATGTCCATGGTCGCGGCCGGCAACGCGCTGTGCGTGCCGGGCAACCACGAGAACAAGCTCGGCCGTTACCTCAAGGGCCGCAAGGTCCAGCACTCCCACGGGCTGGCCGAGACCATCGAGCAGCTGGACGGCGAGAGCGAGGAATTCAGCGCGCGGGTCCGGGAGTTCGTCGACGGGCTGGTCAGTCACTACGTCCTGGACGGCGGCTGGCTCGTCGTCTGCCACGCCGGACTGCCCGAGAAGTACCACGGCCGTACGTCGGGCCGGGTGCGCTCGCACGCGCTGTACGGCGACACGACCGGGGAGACGGACGAGTTCGGCCTGCCGGTGCGCTACCCGTGGGCGGAGGACTACCGGGGCCGGGCGGCCGTCGTCTACGGGCACACCCCGGTCCCCACGGCCACCTGGCTGAACAACACCATCTGCCTCGACACCGGTGCCGTGTTCGGCGGCAAGCTCACCGCGCTGCGCTGGCCGGAGCGCGAGCTCGTCGACGTACCGGCCGAGCGGGTCTGGTACGAGCCGGCGAGGCCGCTGGCCTCCGAGGCGCCCGGCGGCCACGAGGGCCGTCCGCTGGACCTCGCCGACGTGCACGGACGGCGGGCCGTCGAGACGCGGTACGCCGGGCGGGTCGCGGTGCGTGAGGAGAACGCGGCGGCGGCCCTGGAGGTCATGAGCCGGTTCGCGGTCGACCCGCGCCTGCTGCCCTACCTCCCGCCGACGATGGCGCCCACGGCGACCTCGCAGGTGGAGGGCTACCTCGAACACCCCGCCGAGGCCTTCGCCCAGTACAAGGAGGACGGCGTCGCCCGCGTCGTGTGCGAGGAGAAGCACATGGGGTCGCGGGCGGTGGCGCTGGTCTGCCGGGACGCGGGGGTGGCGCGGGAGCGGTTCGGCGTCGCGGAGGGGCCCACGGGGGCGCTGTACACCCGTACCGGTCGGCCCTTCTTCGACGACTTCGCCGTCACCGAGGAGATCCTCGGGCGACTGCGGGAAGCCGTGACGGCGGCCGGTCTGTGGGAGGAACTGGGCACGGACTGGCTGCTGCTCGACGCCGAGCTGATGCCGTGGTCGCTCAAGGCGTCCGGGTTGCTGCGCAGCCAGTACGCGGCGGTCGGCGCCGCGGCCGGGGCCGCGTTCCCGGGGGCGCTGGCCGCGCTCGAGCGGGCCGCGGAGCGTGGGGTCGACGTCCAGGAGCTGCTCGGCAGGCAGCGGGAGCGGGCCGCCGACGCGGCCGCGTTCACCGAGGCGTACCGGCGGTACTGCTGGCCCACGGACGGGCTGGAGGGGGTGCGGCTGGCTCCCTTCCAGATCCTCGCCGTCCAGGGCCGCAGTCTCGCCGCGGTGCCGCACGACGAGCAGCTCGCGCTCATCGACCGGCTGGTCGAGCACGACGGGAGTGGGCTGCTGCAGACGACTCGGCGGTTGTTCGTGGACACCGGGGACGCGGAGTCCGTGCGGGGCGGGGTGGACTGGTGGCTGGAGATGACCGGGCGTGGGGGTGAGGGCATGGTCGTCAAGCCGGTCGGGGCGGTGGTGCGGAGCGGGCAGGGACGTCTTGTCCAGCCCGGCATCAAGTGCCGGGGCCGTGAGTATCTGCGGATCATCTACGGTCCGGAGTACACGCGTCCGGAGAACCTCGCCCGGCTGCGGGGGCGGTTCCTGAACCACAAGCGGTCGCTTGCGCTTCGGGAGTACGCGCTCGGGTTGGAGGCGTTGGACCGGCTGGCGGAGGGGGAGCCGTTGTGGCGGGTGCATGAGGCGGTGTTCGGGGTGCTGGCGCTGGAGTCCGAACCGGTGGACCCACGTCTGTAGCGTTCTTCGCCCCCGCAGCCCCTACCCGTGCCATCCCTGGGGGCTGCCGCCCCAGACCCCCCGGGGTGCCTTCTTCGGCTGCGGGTGGGTGGGGGCTGGGCGCGCAGTTCCCCGCGCTCCTGAAGGATTCAGCCCACCAGACGCAACCTCACCCCCGCCACCCCCACCCGTACCGTCTGCCCCCACACCAACTCCACCGCATCGCCCTCCATGCCGTCCCCGAACGCGATGAGGCGGTCGGACTCGACGGTGAGGGAGAGGCGGGCGGAGGCGGTGAGGGTGCCGGAGACGAGGGATGTGCCGGTGGCCGGCGACGGCCAGGCCTCGCGGACGAACCAGAGCAGGCGTTCCTCCGCGGGTCCGGGCAGCGGCAGCTCACCGCCCCGCTCCTGCCACACCGAGCGGAGCCAGCCGCTGGCGCCCGTCCCGGTGCCGACCAGGACCCCGGAGGAGGCCTGGGGCTCGACGGCACCCCCGTACTCGTCGAGCCCCAGCCGATAGCGGGCCGTCTGATGGCTCGCGGTTCCGAGATAGATCTCGTTGAGTGCGAGGAGCCGCTGCGTGTCGTCCGCGACCGCCTCGACCATGGTCAGCTCGTCGGCCCGGCCCCCGCGCGCCGAGGCGAGCAACGCGCCCGCGTCGCGCGGCCGGTGCCGCACGAGCACCCCCGGGTTCCGTCCGGGGTCGGTGTCGATCCCCACCACCGGCTGTCCTGTCAGGTACTTGGCCACGTTCGCCACCAGCCCGTCCTGCCCGACCACGACCACCACGTCCTCCGGAGCGAAGAGGAAGCGGTCCAGGTCGCCCCGCTCGACGCGCGCCTGACGCCAGGTCAGCGGCACCGCCGACACCACCTCCGCCAGCGCCTCCCGCGCCCTGCGGTGCCGCTGTGCCACCTCCTCGATGTCCCGGCCCCGGGAGGAGAGGAAGAACGCCGCCTGCCCGTGCGTCCCGTGCCGGGCCACCAGCTCCTCGTACTCCGTCGTGCGATGGACGAGGACGACCCGGGGCGCGAGACTCACAGCTCCGGCCCCCCGGCGGCCCCGTTGCCCAGTCGCGCGAGCAGGCCCGTCAGGACGTCCGGCGACACCGTGACGCTGTCGATACGCGGCAGATTCTCGGCGAGCCGCGTGCCCGTCAGGGCGTGCAGCGTGGCGACGTCCACGTCCCCGTGGACCCTCAGCCAGGCGGCCTGCGCCGCGGCCCGCGCCTCGCCGACCTCCCGCGCGGCCGTGGCCTCGGCCTTGGCGAGCTGCACCACCCGGGTGCCCTCCGCCTCCGCGAGCCGCACGGTCCGCGCCGCCTCCGCCCCGGCCCGCACCGCGTCCGCCGCCGCGAGCTCCTCCGCCTCGCGCCGCGCGTTGGTGCCACGCTGGTCGACCAACTGCTCCTCGCGCCGGGCGAGTTCGATCTGACTGGCGAGCTCGTTCTCGGCGATCGCCCGCTCCCGCTCGACGGCGACGGCCCGGCGCTCGTACGTCGCCTTGTCCGCCTCCTGCTGGATCTGCTCGCGGGCGGGAGTGCGCAGCGCCCGCTCCACCTCGGGTTCCGGGCGCAACGCGACGACCCGTACGGCCACCACCTCGATCCCCGTCGCGGGCAGCCGGGGTTCGGCGGCGAGCCCGCCCGCGATCCGCTCCCGTACCGACGCGACGCCGTCCACCAGGGCCGCCGCCAGCGACGTACGGGCCAGTACGTCCAGCGCGTGCTGCTGGGCCGTCTCGGTCAGCAGCGAGCCCAGCTGTTCGAGGGGCGCGCCGCGCCAGGAGCCGGTGTCGGGGTCGACGGAGAAGTCGAGCCGTGCGGCCGCGACCCCGGGATCGACGATCCGGTAGGTGACGGTCGCCTGCACCGCGACGTCCTGGAAGTCGGACGTACGGGCGTGGAAGGTCATCGCCAACTCGCGGTCGTCGACCGGGACTTCGGAGAGCGTGGCGGTCAGGGAGCGGTACCAGAAGCTGAGTCCGGGGCCGTCGTGCACCAGCCGGCCCGACCGGTGGTGCCGGACATGGGCGGTCGGCGCCCCGCGCAGATGGCGCCAGCCGAGACGCCGGGTGATGTCGGCCATGGGTACCCCCTCGTCGCCGGGCGATCCCGGCGACCCACTGTGATGCGCTTTTGTCGTCGCAGTGACGATAACGAAGAGGCGCCCTTATCGTCAAGGGGACGAAATCAACTCGCCCGTCTCCCGTCGATCCACGGGTGAACAGGCGTCCGGATGGTCAGGATGGAGGCATGGGATTCCATGTCGACTCCGAGGCCGGGCGGCTGCGCCGCGTCATCCTGCACAGACCCGACCTCGAGCTCAAGAGGCTCACCCCCAGCAACAAGGACGCGCTGCTCTTCGACGACGTGCTGTGGGTGCGCCGGGCCCGGGCGGAGCACGACGGGTTCGCGGACGTGTTGCGCGACCGCGGGGTCGCCGTCCATCTCTTCGGCGACCTGCTCACCGAGGCCCTGGAAATCCCGGCGGCGAGATCGCTCGTCCTGGACCGGGTCTTCGACGAGAAGGAGTACGGGCCGCTCGCCACCGACCACCTCCGGGCGGCCTTCGAGACCCTGCCCGCCCCGGAACTGGCGGCCGCACTGGTCGGCGGGATGACCAAGCGGGAGTTCCTGGACGCGCACCTGGAGCCGACCTCCGTGCGCTTCCATGTCATGGACCTCGACGACTTCCTCCTCGGCCCGCTCCCCAATCACCTCTTCACCCGGGACACCTCCGCCTGGATCTACGACGGGGTCTCCATCAACGCCATGCGCTGGCCCGCGCGGCAGCGGGAGACCGTGCACTTCGAGGCGATCTACCGGCACCATCCGCTCTTCCGTGACGAGGGCTTCAATCTCTGGTCGGAGGGGCAGGCGGACTACCCGTCCACCATCGAGGGCGGTGACGTGCTCGTCATCGGCAACGGCGCGGTGCTCATCGGCATGAGCGAGCGCACGACGCCGCAGGCAGTCGAGATGCTCGCGCACAAGCTGTTCGCCGCCGGGTCGGCCCGTACGATCGTGGCGCTCGACATGCCCAAGCGGCGGGCCCTCATGCACCTCGACACCGTGATGACGATGGTCGACGGCGACACCTTCACCCAGTACGCGGGGCTCGGCATGCTCCGCTCGTACACCATCGAACCGGGCTCGGGGGACAAGGAGCTGAAGGTCACCGACCATCCGCCGGAGCACATGCACCGGGCGATCGCGGCGGCGCTGGGGCTGAGCGAGATCCGGGTGCTGACCGCGACGCAGGATGTGCATGCGGCGGAGCGGGAGCAGTGGGACGACGGGTGCAATGTCCTCGCGGTGGAGCCTGGGGTCGTCGTCGCTTATGAGCGGAACGTGACGACCAACACGCATCTGCGGAAGCAGGGTATCGAGGTGATCGAGATTCCCGGGAGTGAGTTGGGGAGGGGTCGGGGTGGGCCTCGGTGTATGAGCTGTCCTGTGGAGAGGGGGGCGGTGGGGGTCTGATCTCGGGTGCGGGCGGGTGGGGGCTGGTCGCGCCCACGCGGCGGAGCCGCACGATGTGAGGGCCCCGCGCCCCTGAAGGCGTGCTGCCGTCCCCGAGGTCCACAAAGAGGTCCCGTATAGAAATGTCAAGGATCGTATAGACTTCCAATCGCCCCTTTGTTCGTCCCCGTTCTCGCATCCCTGGAGCGCCCCCATGGCGACTGTCCCGACCGCCCTCGCCGGACGCCACTTCCTCAAGGAGCTGGACTTCACCGAGGAGGAGTTCCGCGGTCTGATCGAGCTGGCCGCCGAGCTCAAGGCGGCGAAGAAGGCCGGGGCCGAGACGCAGTACCTGCGGGGCAGGAACATCGCGCTGATCTTCGAGAAGACCTCGACTCGTACACGCTGCGCGTTCGAGGTCGCCGCCGCGGACCAGGGCGCCTCGACGACGTATCTGGACCCGTCCGGTTCGCAGATGGGCCACAAGGAGTCCGTGAAGGACACCGCGCGTGTGCTCGGCCGGATGTTCGACGCGATCGAGTACCGGGGTGACAGCCAGGCCTCCGTCGAGGAGCTGGCCGCGCACGCCGGAGTGCCCGTCTACAACGGTCTGACCGACGACTGGCACCCCACCCAGATGCTCGCCGACGTGCTCACCATGACCGAGCACTGCGACAAGCCGCTCGGCGAGATCGCCTTCGCCTACCTGGGTGACGCCCGTTTCAACATGGGCAACTCCTACCTGGTCACCGGCGCGCTCCTCGGCATGGACGTCCGGATCGTCGCCCCGGAGGCCTACTGGCCCGCCGAGGAGATCATCGCCGAGGCCCGCAAGCTCGCCGAGAGCAACGGCGGACGCATCACCCTCACCGAGCACCTCGGCGAGGGCGTCCACGGCGCCGACTTCGTGGCCACCGACGTCTGGGTCTCGATGGGCGAGCCCAAGGAGGTGTGGGACGAGCGCATCGCCGCGCTGTCCCCGTATGCCGTGACCATGGACGTGCTGCGCGCCACCGGCAACCCGGATGTGAAGTTCCTGCACTGCCTGCCCGCCTTCCACGACCTGGGCACCAAGGTCGGCCGCGAGATCCACGAGACCCACGGCCTCGACTCGCTGGAGGTCACCGACGAGGTGTTCGAGTCGGCGCACTCGGTCGTCTTCGACGAGGCCGAGAACCGGCTGCACACCATCAAGGCGATCATGGTCGCCACCCTGGGCCGACCGGGAATCCCCGAGGTCCTGGCCTGACGGAGGTCCCCGCAGGCCTTGTCCTGACCGGCGGTCCGGAGCCACCCCTTCCGCGACCGCCGCGCGACCGACCCCGTCGCACCCCGCACCACCGGAAATGAGCACCACCCGCATGTCCGCTCCACGCATCAAGTCCCCCCAGCTGCTGATGGCCGAATCGGGCGCCGACCGCGAAGGCCATGGCCTCAAGCGGACCATGGGCCTCTTCCAGCTCATCTGCTTCGGCGTCGGCGCGATCGTCGGCACCGGGATCTTCGTCGGACTCTCCGACTCGGTCGCGCAGGCCGGACCCGCCGTGGTCGTGTCGTTCATCCTCGCGGCGATCACCTGCGTCTTCACCGCGTTCTCCTTCGCCGAGCTCGGCGGCGCGATCCCGGTCTCCGGGTCCTCGTACTCCTTCGCCTACGCGGGACTGGGCGAGGGCACGGCCTTCCTCGTCGGCTGGTGTCTGCTCCTGGAGTACGGCGTCTCCGTGTCGGCCGTGGCGGTCGGCTGGAGCCAGTACGTCAACGAACTGCTGCACAGCCTCACAGGCCTGCAGCTGCCCTCCGCGCTCTCGGCCGGCCCGTCCGACGGCGGGATCGTCAACCTTCCCGCGGTCATCGTGATCGCGCTGGCCTCGGTCCTGCTGATCCGCGGGGTGCGCGAGAGCGCCCGGGCGACCGCGGCCATGGCCGTGCTGAAGCTCGTCGTGCTCGTCGCCTTCTGCGCGATCGGGTTCAGCGCCTTCAAGCACGGCAACCTCACGCCGTTCTCCCCGGCCGGGCTCGGCGGGATCGGCGCGGGCACCACGGCGGCCTTCTTCTCGTACATCGGCTTCGACGCGATCACCACGGCCGGCGAGGAGGCCAAGGATCCCCGCCGCGACATCCCGATCGCCGTTCTGGTCTGCATCGGTCTGGTCACCCTGCTGTACTGCGCGGTGGCTCTCGCGGCGATCGGCGCCGTCGGCGGCGACGCGGTCGCCGGGCGGCCCGCCGCGCTGTCGTACGTCGTCAACGTGGTCACCGGCTCCACGGTCGGCGCCGGGGTCGTCGCGTTCGGAGCGGTCGTCGCCATCGCCTCGGTCGTGCTCGCGGTGATGTACGGACAGACCCGCATTCTCATGTCCATGTCCCGCGACGGGCTCGTGTCGCGCGTCTTCGAGAAGATCTCGCCGAGGACCTCGACACCGGTCGCGGGAACCCTGATCGTCGCGATCGTCTTCGCCGTTCCGGCGGCCTTCGCCCCGCTGGACGCCGTCGTCAACCTGACGACGATCGGCACGCTCGCCACCATGGCCGCCGTCAATGTCGCGGTGATCGCGCTGCGGCGCCGGGATCCGGGTCTTGCCAGGACGTTCCGGGTGCCGCTCTACCCCGTGGTGCCGCTGCTCGGCATCGGCTTCTGTCTGTATCTGATGTACGAGACGGGCTGGACGACCTGGATCCAGTTCGTGTGCTTCCTGGCGGCCGGCTTCCTCGTGTACGTGCTCTACGGGCGCCGCAACTCCCTGCTGGCCGCGGCCGGGGCCGCTCCCGCGGCCGTTCCCGGCGCCGGGGTCACACCGGACGCCGCTGAGCGGGCACCACAGGCAGTCTGAACCAGACCGCCTTGCCGGAGCCGGTGGGCCGGTGACCGCAGGAGGAGCTGAGGGTGCGGATCAGGAGGAGGCCGCGCCCGTGCTCCTGCCAGGGGTCGGGCTCACCGGGCGGCTCCGGGACCGTGAGGTTGCCCGGCGGCGCCGGGTCCGGGTCGTGCACCTCGACCTGACAGCCGGTCGGCATCAGCTCCACGACCAGCTCTATGGGACCGTCCCCCGCGGTGTGCTCCACGGCGTTGGCGACCAGTTCCGCGGTGAGCAGTTCCGCGGTGTCGCTGTCGGCCGCGTGCTTCAGCTCGGCCAGCGCGGTGCGGACCAGGGCACGGGCGACCGGCACGGCCGCGGAGGTGTGCGGCAGCGCGATGCGCCAGGAGGCGGGGGCGGGGGTGTCGTGCAAGGTGGGTCCGTTCATGGAGCAGGCTGTCCTGCTTTCAATGTGAGGAATGGTACGGCGCGGCCGGACGGAGGCGTCAGGCGGGCGCTTTCCAGGACATTCGGTGGGCGCCCTCCCAGGACGTTCGGCTCGGCATGAGGCCCCGTACCCAGCTCAACGCCCCGCCTCCCGCGAGGTGCCCCCGCCGTTACGGGGCTATCGAGAACCCGTGACTCGGTGACGGTAAACGGTCACTTCACGACCGGGTTATTGCGTGGTCGTGACGACAGTCACAGAGTGGTGATAACTTCGTGGAGTAACGACGACCGCTGTCCAGCGCCCTGGGGCGCGGACCGCCGCCCCCCGTCCGAGGAGGCCGCCCGTCATGAGTCCCTTCACCGGCTCCGCCGCCCGCACCTCCGACTGGCAGCACCTGAGGTGCGAGGTCACCGACGGGGTCGCCACGGTCACCCTGGCCCGCCCCGAGAAACTCAACGCCCTCACCTTCGGCGCCTACGCCGACCTGCGTGATCTGCTCGCCGAGCTCTCCCGTGAGCGGTCGGTACGGGCGCTGGTGCTGGCGGGGGAGGGGCGCGGCTTCTGCTCCGGCGGCGACGTCGACGAGATCATCGGCGCGACCCTGTCCATGGACACCGCCCAGCTCCTGGACTTCAACCGGATGACCGGGCAGGTCGTGCGGGCCGTACGGGAGTGCCCGTTCCCGGTGATCGCGGCGGTGCACGGGGTCGCGGCGGGCGCCGGAGCCGTTCTCGCCCTGGCTGCCGACTTCCGGGTGGCCGACCCGAGCGCCCGGTTCGCCTTCCTCTTCACCCGCGTCGGACTGTCCGGCGGCGACATGGGCGCCGCCTATCTGCTGCCCAGGGTCGTCGGGCTCGGCCACGCGACCCGGCTGCTGATGCTCGGCGAACCGGTGCGCGCGCCCGAGGCCGAGCGGATCGGCCTGATCAGCGAGCTGGCCGACGAGGGCAGCGCGGACGAGGCCGCCCAGCGGCTGGCCCGCCGCCTGGCCGAGGGCCCGGCTCTCGCGTACGCCCAGACCAAGGCCCTGCTCACCGCCGAACTGGACATGCCCCTCGCCGCCTCCGTCGAGCTCGACGCCTCGACCCAGGCCCTTCTGATGACCGGCGAGGACTACGCCGAGTTCCATGCGGCGTTCACGGAGAAGCGCGCGCCGAAGTGGCGGGGGCGATAGCCGTGGCGACGCGGACGTGCGCGTCTGTGCGTGTCGCCGTCATCGGCGGCGGCCCCGGCGGGCTGTACGCCGCCGCGCTCCTCAAGCGCCTCGACCCGGGCCGCGAGGTCACCGTCTGGGAGCGCAACGCCCCCGACGACACCTTCGGCTTCGGTGTCGTGCTCTCCGACGAGACGCTCGGCGGGATCGAGCACGCCGACCCGGCCGTGTACGCGGCGCTCCAGGACGAGTTCGTGCGCTGGGACGACATCGACATCGTGCACCGGGGCGTGCGCAGCACCTCTGGAGGCCATGGCTTCGCGGCGCTCGGCCGGCGCCGGCTCCTTGAGATCCTGCACGAGCGCTGCCGCTCGCTCGGCGTCGAGCTGCGCTTCCGGGCCGAGGCCCCGCCGGTCGCCGAACTGATGACGGCGTACGACCTGGTCGTCGCCGCCGACGGGGTGCACAGCCCGGCCCGGGCGGCGTACGCGGAGGTGTTCGGACCGTCGGTCGAGGAGCACCGGTGCCGTTACATCTGGCTCGCCGCCGACTTCGCCTTCGACTCCTTCCGCTTCGAGATCGTCGAGACCGAACACGGCGTGATGCAGCTGCACGGCTACCCGTACGCGGCCGACGCCTCCACCGTCATCGTCGAGATGCGCGAAGAGGTGTGGCGGGCGGCCGGTTTCGCGGACCTCGACGAGCAGGAGTCCGTCGAGGCCTGCGGCAAGATCTTCACCGACGCGCTCGGCGGGCGGCAGTTGCGGTCCAACAAGTCGATGTGGACCACCTTCCGCACGGTGGTCAACGACCGCTGGTCCCACGGCAATCTGGTCCTCCTCGGCGACGCCGCGCACACCGCCCACTTCTCCATCGGCTCCGGCACCAAGCTCGCCGTCGAGGACGCGCTCGCGCTGGCCGCCTGCCTGGAGGAGCGGCCCACCCTCGACGAGGCACTCGCCGCGTACGAGGAGGAGCGGCGCCCTGTCGTCGCGTCCACCCAGCGGGCCGCGCGGGCCAGCCTGGAGTGGTTCGAGAACCTGGGGCTGTATCTCCACCAGCCCGCCCGCCAGTTCGCCTTCAACCTCCTCACCCGCAGCCGCCGTGTCACGCACGACAACCTGCGGCTGCGCGACGCGCACTTCACGGCGGCGGTCGAGCGCGAGTTCGGCTGCCCGCCCGGCACACCGCCGATGTTCACCCCGTTCCGGCTGCGCGGTCTGACCCTGCGCAACCGGGTCGTGGTCTCACCGATGGACATGTACGCGGCCGTGGACGGCGTCCCCGGCGACTTCCACCTCGTCCACCTGGGCGCACGGGCGCTCGGCGGCGCGGGCCTGGTGATGACCGAGATGGTGTGCGTGAGCGCCGAGGGCCGCATCACACCCGGCTGCACGGGCCTCTACTCACACCGGCAGGCCGAGTCCTGGCGGCGGATCATCCGCTTCGTGCACGCCCAGGCGCCCGGCACCGCGATCGGCGTCCAGCTCGGCCACTCCGGCCGCAAGGGTTCCACGAAGCTGATGTGGGAGGGCATCGACGAGCCCCTGGAGGAGGGCAACTGGCCGCTCGTGGCCGCCTCCCCCATCCCGTACGGACCGCGCAGCCAGACCCCCCGGCAGCTGTCCCGCGCCCAACTCACGGACATCCGCGAGCAGTTCGCCGCAGCCGCATGGCGTGCCGCCCGCTGCGGCTTCGACCTCCTCGAACTGCACTGCGCCCACGGCTACCTGCTCTCCGGCTTCCTCTCACCGCTCACCAACCGGCGCACCGACGCCTACGGCGGCTCACTGGAACGCAGACTGCGCTTCCCGCTGGAGGTCTTCGACGCCGTACGGGCGGTGTGGCCGGAGGAGCGGCCCATGACCGTCCGTATCTCCGCCACCGACTGGGCCGAGGGCGGCAACACCGGGGACGAGGGCGTGGCGATCGCCCGGGCCTTCGCCGTGCACGGCGCCGACGCGGTCGATGTGTCGACCGGGCAGGTGGTCGCCGACGAACAGCCCGAGTACGGCCGCTCGTACCAGACCCCGTTCGCCGACCGGATCCGCCACGAGACCGGCCTCCCTGTGATCGCCGTCGGCGCGATCTCCTCCTGGGACGACGTCAACTCCCTGATCCTGGCCGGGCGTACGGACCTGTGCGCACTCGCTCGGCCGCATCTCTACGACCCGCACTGGACGCTGCACGCGGCGGCCGAGCAGAGGTACGAGGGTCCGGGCGTCACCTGGCCCAAGCCCTACCGCGCGGGCAGCCGCCGCCCGCAGACCGGACGCACCGACGCCCCCAAGCCCCGGCTTTCACTGGGGACTTGAGAGCGACCGAAGGGGGTCCTAGGCGTCCTGGGCATCCTGGGCGGAGAGGTCGGCCATGCCCGCCGTCAGTGTCGAGCCGTCCGCCGGGTCGACGACGAGGAACGCGCCGGTGCGGCGTACGTCCGCGTAGTCGTCGAGCGCGAGCGGCTCGGCGGTGCGCAGGGTGATCCGGCCAAGGTCGTTCGCGGTCAACTCGCCCACCCCGCCGAGGTCCTTGACGATCGCCTTCACGGTCCGCGTCGTGTGCTTGACCAGCACCCGGTCGCCGACCCTGAGCGCCCTGTCGAGCGGCGGCTCGTAGGGGTCGTCGACGCCGGTGAGCCCGGTCAGCCGGCCCGCGGCCTGCCGGGCGTACAGCCCCTTCACATCGCGCTCGCCGCACACCTCGACAGGGGTGGCGACGTGCACCTCGATGTACGGCGTCCCGCTCGCCTCGTGCCGCTGCCGGACGGCGTCGCGGCTGTCGGCGTACGGGGCGATGACAGGCACCACGGCGAGGACGCCGTTGCGGGCGAGCACCTCGGAGACCAGGCCGATGCGCTGCACGTTGGTGTTGCGGTCCTCGCGCGAGAAGCCGAGACCCGCGGAGAGGAACCGGCGGATCTCGTCGCCGTCGAGGATCTCCACCCGGTGCCCCTCCGCCTTCAGGCGGGTACCGAGTATCCGGGCGATGGTCGTCTTGCCCGCGCTCGGCAGGCCCGTGAGCCAGACGGTGGCTCCCTGAGCCCTTGCCGTGGTGGTCATACGTGCGGTCCTCTTCCTGTCCTGGCGTGCGGCTCCCGACGCTAGGTAAGAAACATGAGAAGAGGGACGGAAGAGACTGAGGGTTCCCTTAGCGCCTCATGATGTAACCGAGGTCACACATCGATGGGTTCGGTGAAGCTCGCCCCCGTGTCCCGCAGCCGCTCGTGCAGCGCCCGGAACACGGCGGCCGAGCGTGCGCCCGGCCAGTCCTCGGGCAGCAGCGCGGCGGGCAGCCCCGGGTCGGCGTACGGGAGGTGGCGCCAGGTGTCCAGGGCGAGCAGATAGTCGCGGTACGCCTCCTCGGGCGGGGTGTCCGCGCGCCGCCGCCAGTCGTGCAGCACGGCCGCGTGCTGGTCGAGGAAGGCCTCGTGCTGCTTGGCGATCGCCGCCAGGTCCCACCAGCGCGCGACCGCGTCCGCCGTCGCCGCGAAGCCCAGGTGCTCCCCGCGGAACAGCTCCACGTAAGGGTCGAGCCGCAGTCGCGCCAGGGTGTGCCGGGTCTCCTCGTAGAGCCGCGCGGGGGCGAGCCAGACGCCGGGGGCCGCCGTCCCGAAGCCGAGACCGGCGAGGCGTGAGCGCAGTACGTGACGCTTCTGCCGCTCGGACTCCGGCACGGAGAAGACGGCGAGCACCCAGCCCTCGTCCTCGGGGGGCGCCGTCGCGTACACCCGCCGGTCGCCGTCCTGCAGCAGTTGGCGGGCGTCCGGCGACAGCGCGTACCCCGCGCCGCCCGCCGCCGTACGGGCCGGTTCGAGCAGTCCGCGGCGCTTGAGCCGGGACACCGACGAGCGTACGGAGGGCGCGTCGACGCCGACCGCGGCGAGGAGCCGGATCAACTCGGCCACCGGCACGGGGCCGGGCATGAAACGGCCGTACGCGCCGTAGAACGTGACGATGAGGGACCGGGGGGCGTGCTGCTCTGACACGTCGATCACTCTAGTGCGCGAAGATCACTTGGGACCGCCGCCGGTGGACAACTCACCCTCCGGCGCGGGCGACGACGGGGTCTTGCCGCTCGTCGGCGGAGCGTCCGTACGCAGCCGGAAACGTTGCAGCTTTCCCGTCGCCGTGCGCGGCAGGGAGTCCAGGAAGACGAACTCGCGGGGGCACTTGTACGGCGCCAGCTCGGACTTGAGGAAGGCGCGCAGCGCCTCGGCGTCCTTGCGCGCCCCCTCCCTGAGGACCGTGTACGCCACCACGACCTGCCCGCGTGCCTCGTCCGACCGCCCCACCACGGCCGTCTCGACCACGTCCGGATGGCGCAGCAGGGCGTCCTCGACCTCGGGCCCGGCGATGTTGTACCCCGCCGAGACGATCATGTCGTCGGCGCGGGCGACATAGCGGAAGTAGCCGTCGGGGTCGCGCACATAGGTGTCGCCGGTGATGTTCCAGCCGCCGCGCACGTACTCCCGCTGCCGGGGGTCGGCGAGATAGCGGCAGCCGACCGGGCCGCGCACCGCGAGCAGTCCGGGCTCGCCGTCCGGCACGGGCTCCCCCTCGGCGTCGACCACCCGCGCCTGCCATCCCGGTACGGGGACGCCCGTCGTCCCGGGGCGGATGTGCTCGTCGGCCGCGGAGATGAAGATGTGCAGCAGCTCGGTGGCGCCGATGCCGTTGATGATGCTCAGCCCGGTGCGGCTGTGCCAGGCCCGCCAGGTCGCGGCGGGCAGGTTCTCGCCCGCGGACACACAGCGCCGCAGCGAGGTCGTGTCGTGCTCGTCCAGGTCCGCCAGCATCGCCCGGTAGGCGGTCGGCGCGGTGAACAGCACCGAGACGCGGTGCTCGGTGATCGCGGGCAACAGCTGCTTGGGGCCCGCCTGTTCGAGCAGCAGGGAGCAGGCGCCGGCGCGCATCGGGAAGACGACGAGGCCGCCGAGCCCGAACGTGAAGCCCAGCGGGGGACTGCCGGTGAAGACGTCGTCCTCGCGCGGCCGCAGCACATGCTTCGAGAAGGTGTCCGCTATGGCCAGCACATCGCGGTGGAAGTGCACGCAGCCCTTGGGGCGGCCGGTGGTGCCGGAGGTGAACGCGATCAGCGCGACGTCGTCGGCGGCCGTGTCGACCGCGGTGAACGGCTCGTCCGGGGCGCCCGTGATGCGCAGCAGCAGGTCGTCGGGCGCGTCTCCGCCGTACGTCGTGATCCGCAGCCCCGGGATCTCCGCCTTCGCCAGGTCGTCGACCGACCGTACGTCGCACAGCGCGTGTGTGACGTGGGCGATTGTGCACATGGTGGTCAGCTCGTGCGGGCGCTGCTGGGCGAGCACCGTGACGGCGACCGCGCCTGCCTTCAGGACCGCCAGCCAGCATGCGGCGAGCCAGGGTGTGGTGGGCCCGCGCAGCAGCACCCGGTTGCCGGGCACGACGCCCAGTTCGGTGGTCAGGACGTGGGCGATCCGGTCCACCCGGGCGAGGAGGTGCCCGTACGTCCACAGGTCGCCGGACGGCGTGCGGAAGGCGGGGCGCTGCGGTGGCTTGTCGCCGAGGAGTTCGGCGGCGCAGTTCAGCCGTTCCGGGTAGTGCAGCTCGGGCAGGTCGAAGGGGAGTTCGGGCCACTGCTCGGGGGGCGGGAGGTGGTCGCGGGCGAAGGTGTCGACGTGGGCCGAGGTCGTCGGCTCCAAGGTGTCGCCGTCCATGGAGGTTCGCCCCCTTGTCGTGGTGGGCTCGCAGCGCTCAGCTCGCAGCTCGTGGCTCTCAGTGCTCAGCTCTCAGTGCTCTCGGCTCGCACAAGGAGCGTATCGTGTTGGTGACGACAGTCAACGTCTCGCGATAACCTTGGGTCCGCAGTCCGACGGCGGAGAGGGAACCGGCAATGACCGCATTCTCGCTCGATCCGGCACAGACCGCCTGGTGTGCCGAGCTGCGCGCGCTGGCCGAGGAGCGGTTGCGCCCGCTGGCGGAGAAGGGCGAGCCGGGGCACGTCAACCGTGCCCTCGTCGTCGAGTTGGGCCGGCTCGGGCTGATCGACCGGCTGTTCACCTCGGGCGCGCTCGATCTGTGCCTGATGCGGGAGTCTTTGGCGCACGGCTGCACCGAGGCCGAGACGGCGCTCGCCCTGCAGGGCCTCGGTGCGCATCCGGTGCACGCGTACGGCACCCGGGCGCAGCGCGAGCGCTGGCTGCCCCGGGTCGTGGACGGCAGCGCGGTGGCCGCGTTCGCGCTCAGCGAGCCGGGCGCGGGCTCGGACGCGGCGGCGCTGGCGCTCCGTGCGGATCGGGACGCCACACGGGCGCCCACTTCCGCACCGGCGCCCGGCGAAGCCGCACCCGCGGCCCGCGGGGCCTCATCCGCGGCCTCTGGAGCGGAGTCCGGAGTCCCCGGAGCCGTGCCTGCGGCTTCTGGGGTCGCGCCCGGAGTCCCCAGGGCCGTGCCTGCGGCCTCCGGAACCTTGCCCGCGGACCCCGGTTCCTCGCTCGCGGGCCCCGGGCCGTCCGTCGTCGAGGCGCAGGAGCCGCCGGTTGCGGAGCGTGACGGCTGGGGGAGCTGGCGGCTCAGTGGGGAGAAGTGCTGGATCTCCAACGCGCCCGAGGCCGACTTCTACACCGTCTTCGCGCGGACCACCCCGGGCGCCGGAGCCCGTGGCGTCACCGCCTTCCTGGTGCCCGCCGACCGGCCGGGCCTCACCGGCACCCCGCTCGACATGCTCTCCCCGCACCCCATCGGCGCCCTCGCCTTCGACGCCGTACCGGTGACGGCGGACGACGTGCTCGGCGAGCCCGACCGCGGTTTCCGGGTCGCGATGCACACCCTCAACCTCTTCCGCCCGAGCGTGGGCGCCTTCGCGGTCGGCATGGCGGGGGCGGCCCTCGCGGCGACGCTCACGCACACGGCCGGGCGTGAGGCGTTCGGCGGCAGGCTGAAGGACCTGCAGACGGTGGCCCACCAGGTCGCCGAGATGGCGCTGCGTACGGAGGCGGCCCGCCTGATGGTCTACGCGGCGGCGGCGGCGTACGACGAAGGGGCCCCGGACGTGCCCCGGCGCGCGGCGATGGCGAAGCTGCTGGCGACCGAGACGGCCCAGTACGTGGTCGACGCGGCGGTCCAACTGCACGGCGCCCGTGCCCTGTGCCGCGGCCATCTCCTCGAACATCTCTACCGGGAGGTCCGCGCGCCGCGTATCTACGAAGGCGCCAGCGAGGTCCAGCGGGCGGTCATCGCCAAGGAGCTGTACGCGTCGGTGGAGGCCCCGTGAGCGTCGAGAGCCTGGAGGTTCCGTGAGCACCGAGCGCGTCAACCCGCCCGAGCTCTCCCCGCCCACCGGCTTCTCGCACGCCGTCGTCGCCACGGGTAGCCGCGTGGTCTTCCTGGCGGGCCAGACCGCGCTGGACACGGACGGGAAGGTGGTCGGCGAGACCCTCCCGGAGCAGTTCGAGAAGGCGCTGACCAATCTGCTGACGGCGTTGCGGGCCGCGGGCGGCACCCCGGCCGACCTCGCGCGGGTCACGGTCTACGCCACCGATGTCGCGGACTACCGTGCGCGAGCCCCCGAACTCGGCCGCGTCTGGCGGCGGTTGGCGGGCCGCGACTATCCCGCGATGGCCGTCGTCGGCGCTGCCCGCCTCTGGGACGAACAGGCCCTGGTCGAACTCGACGGTTTCGCGGTGCTGCCGTAGGAACCCGCCCCGGAACTCCCGGAGGGACTAGGCGGCGACGGCCAGCCGCTCGGCGAACACCCGGTGCGGAGCGACCACGCTGCCGTCGGGAAGCAGTTCACCGCTGTCGTCGAAGACGATCGCGCCGTTGCACAGCAGGCTCCAGCCCTGCTCGGGGTGGGCCGACACGATGTGCGGAGCGTTGGAGTCCGCGGACGGGCACAGAGTTTGGTGGGAACACATGACGCACCTCCACGTCGGATGCGATGAGTGTCGACGGCGCTGTCGCCGCCTCGCATACGTAAGACCATGCTCCCGTGGCGAACTCATCGGAACCGCCGGTCGAGAAGCGTGACAACACGCGGACAACTCTCGAACGTTCCCATGACGCACGGACTCGACCCACGACGGACTCGACCCACGACGGACTCGACCCACGACGGACCGGACCCGCCGGGTACCGGACTCGCCACCAAAGGAGTGAGGATCACTGCCTCGGGCCCGTGCGCCCGGTACCTGTGGAGCCCCCCATGTTCCAGGAGGTACCTCATGCCCTTGCGCCAGGTCATCGGCGCGGCCACCGGCGCCGCGCTCCTGCTGCTGTTCACACCGTCCGCCGTCGCCGTGTCCGTCGGCGCCCTGTCGGCCCCGTCCGAGACGGTCACCGTCGACTCGTCCGGTCACCTCGCCGCCGACGGAACCGTCACCCTGTCCGGCACCTACCGCTGTCTGAGCGGTACGGGTCCGGTGCTCGTCTCCTCGTCGGTCTCGCAGGGCGACCCCCGGATCCGCTACGGCATCGGCGGCAGCGCGGCGGTCTGCGACGGCGCGGAGCACCGATGGACCAACTCGGAGAAGCGCACACCCGGCACCCTCGCACCGGGCGCCGCCCATGTCGAGGCCACCCTGATGGAACTGAGCCCCGCCCTGGGCGGTCTGCCACTGCCGCTGTTCCACGCGCTGCAGCAGCAGGACATCACCCTCATGGAGGGCTGAGCCGGCACACGGGCGGGACGGGACGGCACCCGGCGGGCTCGCCTGAGGACGACGCGAAGTCGTCCCCCGGCGAGCCCCACCACCTTCTGGTCGTCCTAGATGTCCCGGAACGTCTCGATCTGTGCTCCGATCGAGTTGAGCCGCTCGGCCAGGTCCTCGTAGCCGCGGTTGATGACGTACACATTGCGCAGCACGGACGTGCCGTCGGCCGCCATCATCGCCAGCAGCACGACCACCGCGGGGCGCAGCGCGGGCGGGCACATCATCTCGGCGGCGCGCCAGCGGGTCGGGCCCTCGACCAGCACGCGGTGCGGGTCGAGGAGCTGCAGCCGGCCGCCGAGCCGGTTGAGGTCGGTCAGGTAGATGGCCCGGTTGTCGTAGACCCAGTCGTGGATGAGGGTCTTGCCCTGTGCGGAGGCCGCGATGGCCGCGAAGAACGGCACGTTGTCGATGTTCAGGCCCGGGAACGGCATCGGGTGGATCTTGTCGATCGGCGCCTCCAGCTTGGAGGGCCGTACGGTCAGGTCCACCAGCCGGGTACGGCCGTTGTCGGCGAAGTACTCCGGTGTGCGGTCGTGGTCGAGGCCCATCTCCTCCAGTACCGCGAGCTCGATCTCCAGGAACTCGATCGGCACCCGGCGCACCGTCAGCTCCGACTCGGTGACCACCGCGGCGGCGAGCAGGCTCATCGCCTCGACCGGGTCCTCGGAGGGCGAGTAGTCCACGTCCACGTCGATGTTCGGCACGCCGTGGACGGTGAGTGTGGTCGTGCCGATGCCCTCCACCCGTACGCCGAGTGCCTCCAGGAAGAAGCACAGGTCCTGGACCATGTAGTTGGAGGAGGCGTTGCGGATGACGGTCACGCCGTCGTGGCGGGCGGCGGCGAGCAGCGCGTTCTCGGTGACGGTGTCCCCGCGCTCGGTCAGCACGATGGGCCGGCCGGGGGAGACGGCCCTGTCGACCTGGGCGTGGTAGAGCCCCTCGGTGGCGGCGATGTCGAGCCCGAACCGCCGCAGCGCGATCATGTGCGGCTCGATGGTCCTGGTGCCGAGGTCGCAACCGCCCGCGTACGGCAGCCTGAAGGTGTCCATACGGTGCAGCAGCGGGCCGAGGAACATGATGATGGACCGCGTCCGGCGGGCGGCCTCGGCGTCGATCGCCTCCATGTCCAGCTCGCTCGGGGGCGCGATCTCGAGGTCGACGCCGTCGTTGATCCAGCGGGTGCGGACGCCGATCGAACCGAGTACCTCCAGAAGGCGGTAGACCTCTTCGATCCGGGCCACCCGGCGCAGCACCGTGCGCCCCTTGTTCAGCAGCGTCGCGCACAGCAGCGCGACGCACGCGTTCTTACTGGTCTTGACATCGATCGAGCCGGACAGACGACGTCCGCCGACCACGCGCAGATGCATCGGACCCGCGTAGCCCAGGGACACGATTTCGCTGTCCAGGGCTTCACCGATTCGAGCGATCATCTCAAGGCTGATGTTTTGGTTGCCGCGCTCGATGCGATTAACGGCGCTCTGACTTGTGCCGAGCGCCTCGGCGAGCTGCGACTGTGTCCAGCCCCGGTGTTGCCGGGCGTCACGGATGAGCTTGCCGATGCGTACGAGGTAGTCGTCTGCCATGGCGCGACCGTATATCTGATGTGAGATAAAGAGAAACGGAGCGCACCCGTCCGGGTAGTGGGCTGCAGCACACCGCACGCGCATGGGAGTTCGGTCAGCGCTCCCGCCGACGTGTCGTGCGCCGCCAGCCGAAGGGGCCCGGCAGATCCATCGAGGTGGTGCGGCGTCCGGTGCTGCTGCGGGTGTCGTGCGGCCCGTGCCGGCCGCCCGTGGTGATCGACCACGAGCGCCGGTTGATGTTCAGCCGCACCCCGGGAAGGATGCGGAAGCTCTTGCGGAACGTGAGGGGCATGAGTGGTCCGCCTTACTACAGTTCACGGCTGTTTGTCTCGGTTTGCTACGCCGACTGTGGCGCGTCCCGTTCCCAGTACCCCGAAGCGGGCGATGGCTGCCTGTGAACTCCCGGCGTGTTCAGCCTCGTTCGGCCGCCCCGCGCTCCAGGAGCGTCTGGGTGCCGATGACCCCGAGCAGGGCGACCTGTTCGGCGTCCCGCGTTCCGGGCTCGGCCGTGTAGACCATGATGCGCAGGTCGCTGCCCGCGACGCTGAGCACGTCGCAGTCGAGCGTCAGGGGGCCCAGTTGCGGATGGTCGACGGTCTTGCGCGAGGACTCGTGGTGGCCCACGGCCTCGGACTCCCACAACTCGGCGAACCGGTCGCTGTTCGCGCGCAGCTCCTCGATCAGGCGCCGCAGCCGCTGGTCCGCCGGATACCGGTGCGCGGTAGCGCGCAGGTCGGCGACCACGGTGGTCTCGAACTCGCGCCGGGCCTCGGGGGTGTGGCGGACGTGGGTGCCCGGTCCCACGAGGTTGCGCCACACCGCGTTGCGCTCGTTGCCGCGCCATCCGGACGGGTCACCCATCAGGGCCGCGTACAGCGGGTTGGCCAGCAGCAGGTTCCACGCCGCGTCGAAGACCGCGACGGGCGTTCCGGTCAGCCGGTCCAGCATCCGGTGTACGCCGGGGGGGATGTGGGCGGGCACCGTGCCGCGTCCCGGCGGGACCAGCCCGGCGAGATGGAAGAGGTGTTCGCGCTCGGCGCCGGACAGCCGCAGCGCCCGTCCGAGCGCCTCGACGATCTGCTCCGAGGGGTTGCTCGCCCGGCCCTGTTCGAGCCGGGTGACATAGTCGACCGAGATCCCGGCCAGCAGCGCCAGCTCCTCGCGGCGCAGTCCGGCCGCGCGCCGGTGTCCACCGACGGGGAGCCCGGCCGCCTCGGGGGAGACCCGGTCCCGCCAGCGCCGGACCGTCCGCCCGAACTCCGTACTCGCCATCCCCCCACTGTGCACCGGTCCGCCCGCCCGTGCCTGGTACTGGCAGTGCCAGGAAGACGGGCTCGAGACCGCACGCTCCGTCGTTCCGTGTCCTCGCGAAGCTCGGCCGAGGGCGCGTCGACAGCATGCCGGGCATGACCAGTGGACGCCCATGTACTAGAGTTATCTCGACATCGAGATATCTGCCGAGGTGCACCGCAGTCGCACGTTGTCATCAGGTCTCGCGGTAAGGCTTACCTAACTTAGCCTTACCTTAGCGGATCGGCCAAGACGTCGTGGCGGCAGGATGCGGTGGGAACGCGCACATCAATGAAGGAGACTGTCGTGTCGGCGAACAGCTTCGACGCCCGCAGCACGCTGCAGGTGGGCGACGAGTCGTACGAGATCTTCCGGCTGGACAAGGTGGAAGGCTCGGCTCGCCTTCCGTACAGCCTGAAGGTGCTGCTGGAGAACCTGCTCCGCACCGAGGACGGCGCGAACATCACCGCCGACCACATCCGGTCCATCGGCAACTGGGAATCCCAGGCGCAGCCCAGCCAGGAGATCCAGTTCACGCCCGCCCGCGTGATCATGCAGGACTTCACCGGCGTGCCCTGTGTCGTCGACCTCGCCACCATGCGTGAGGCCGTCAAGGAGCTCGGCGGCGACCCGGCGAAGATCAACCCGCTGGCCCCGGCCGAGCTGGTCATCGACCACTCCGTCATCGCCGACAAGTTCGGCACGAACGACGCGTTCGCGCAGAACGTCGAGCTGGAGTACGGCCGCAACAAGGAGCGCTACCAGTTCCTGCGCTGGGGCCAGACCGCCTTCGACGAGTTCAAGGTCGTCCCGCCGGGCACCGGCATCGTCCACCAGGTGAACATCGAGCACCTGGCGCGCACGGTCATGGTCCGTAACGGCCAGGCGTACCCCGACACGCTCGTCGGCACCGACTCGCACACCACCATGGTCAACGGCCTCGGTGTGCTCGGCTGGGGCGTCGGCGGCATCGAGGCCGAGGCCGCGATGCTCGGCCAGCCGGTCTCCATGCTCATCCCGCGCGTCGTCGGCTTCAAGCTGACCGGTGAGCTCACCCCGGGCACCACCGCCACCGACCTCGTGCTCACGATCACCGAGATGCTGCGCAAGCACGGCGTCGTCGGCAAGTTCGTCGAGTTCTACGGCGAGGGCGTCGCCGCCACCTCGCTGGCCAACCGCGCCACCATCGGCAACATGTCGCCGGAGTTCGGCTCGACGGCCGCGATCTTCCCGATCGACGCAGAAACGATCAAGTACCTCAAGCTGACCGGCCGCAGCGAGCAGCAGCTCGCGCTCGTCGAGGCGTACGCCAAGGAGCAGGGCCTCTGGCTCGACCCGGCCGCCGAGCCCGACTTCTCCGAGAAGCTGGAACTGGACCTCTCGACGGTCGTCCCGTCGATCGCCGGCCCGAAGCGCCCGCAGGACCGGATCATCCTGGCAGGCGCCGCGCAGCAGTTCGCGCAGGACGTGCGCAACTACGTCGACGAGGACGACGAGGCGGGCAAGGAGTCCTTCCCGGCCTCCGACTCCCCGGCCACCACCAACGGCGTGCCGACCCGTCCGACCACGGTCACCGCCCCCGACGGCTCGACCTACGAGATCGACCACGGCGCGGTGACGGTCGCGGCCATCACGTCCTGCACCAACACCTCGAACCCGTACGTCATGGTCGCCGCCGCGCTGGTGGCCAAGAAGGCGGTCGAGAAGGGCCTGACCCGCAAGCCGTGGGTCAAGACCACCCTCGCCCCCGGCTCCAAGGTCGTCACCGACTACTTCGACAAGGCGGGGCTCACCCCCTACCTCGACAAGGTCGGCTTCAACCTCGTCGGCTACGGCTGCACCACCTGCATCGGCAACTCCGGCCCGCTGCCGGAGGAGGTCTCCAAGGCCGTCAACGACCACGACCTCGCCGTCACCTCGGTCCTCTCGGGCAACCGGAACTTCGAGGGCCGTATCAACCCCGACGTCAAGATGAACTACCTGGCCTCCCCGCCGCTGGTCGTCGCGTACGCCCTCGCGGGCTCCATGAAGGTGGACATCACCAAGGACGCGCTGGGCATCGACCAGGACGGCAAGCCGGTCTACCTGGCCGACATCTGGCCCTCCGAGGCCGAGGTCAACGACGTCGTGGCGAACGCCATCGGCGAGGACATGTTCAACAAGTCCTACCAGGACGTCTTCGCGGGCGACGCCCAGTGGCAGGCGCTGCCGATCCCGACCGGCAACACCTTCGAGTGGGACCCGCAGTCCACCTACGTCCGCAAGCCCCCGTACTTCGAGGGCATGGCGCACGAGCCGTCCCCGGTCACCGACATCGCCGGTGCCCGTGTGCTCGCCAAGCTGGGCGACTCGGTGACGACGGACCACATCTCGCCCGCCGGCGCCATCAAGGCCGACACCCCGGCCGGCAAGTACCTCACCGAGCACGGTGTGGAGCGTCGTGACTTCAACTCCTACGGCTCGCGCCGAGGCAACCACGAGGTCATGATCCGCGGCACGTTCGCCAACATCCGCCTGCGCAACCAGATCGCGCCGGGCACCGAGGGCGGCTACACCCGCGACTTCACCGTCGAGGGCGCGCCCGTCGCGTTCATCTACGACGCCTCGCGCAACTACATCGAGCAGGGCACCCCGCTGGTCATCCTGGCCGGCAAGGAGTACGGCTCCGGCTCGTCCCGCGACTGGGCCGCCAAGGGCACCGCGCTCCTCGGCGTCAAGGCCGTCATCGCCGAGTCGTACGAGCGCATCCACCGCTCGAACCTCATCGGCATGGGCGTCCTGCCGCTCCAGTTCCCGGAGGGCGCCACCGCCGAGACCCTCGGCCTCACCGGCGAGGAGACCTTCTCCTTCACCGGCGTCGAGGAGCTCAACAACGGCACCACCCCGCGCACGGTGAAGGTCACCACCGACACCGGCGTCGAGTTCGACGCGGTCGTCCGCATCGACACCCCCGGCGAGGCGGACTACTACCGCAACGGCGGCATCATGCAGTACGTGCTGCGCAACCTGATCCGCAAGTAGGCGATCCGGTACGGCGGCCGGGCCGCACTCCTCCTCGGAGGGGTGCGGCCCTTCGCATGCCACGGCCCGTCCGCGCACCTACACCCAGCCGCGCTGCGCCGCCCGCATCCCCAGCTGGAAACGGCTGGCCGCGCCCAGCCGCTCCTGCAGATCACTCACCCGGCGGCGCAGTGTCCGCAGGCTCACCCCCAGATGACGGGCGACCGCCTCGTCCTTCAACCCGGCGGCCAGCAGCCGGGTCAACGTCCGCTCGTCCTCGGTGAGTTCACCGTCGGAGACCGGCTGGCCGAGCGGGGTCGCCTGCTGCCAGGCCAGCTCGAAGAGCTTCTGCAAGGCCTCGGTGACCGCCGAGTGCCACACCACGACGGCACAGTAGCCGCCGGCCGCGGAGGCGGTCAGCGGCAGCAGCGCCCGACATCCGTCGACCACCAGCAGCTTGAGCGGCACGGTCGGCAACACCCGGGCCTGCTCGCCGAGTTCGACCATACTCAGGGCGCGGGACAGGACCTTCGGATCCTCCAGGCCGGTCGCCGCGTAGATCCCCCGAGAGACGATTCCGCGGCTGAGCAGATCGGCCTGGAGATCCACCTGCGGAGTGGGCGGGGCGAGATACGGCGGTGTGTCGAAAAGGCACACCTCGTGCTCCGCGCGCGCGTACATCTCCTCCAGGCGCGCCGCGATGGCGCCCTCGCCGGAGGCCACCTCGACCAGCCGGGACGGCTCCTCGCGAAGCAGCCCCGCCTCGTACGCGGTCGCCATCTCCTCGGCGGTGGCGGCAAGCAGTTCGGACTCCGTCTCGCGCCGCCGGATCAGCGCGCGGATCGCCACCCGGGGGTCGACCGCCCGTAACCCGCCCATGGAGTCCGGTGGTTGCAGCAACCCGAGAGTGAGCAGCCGGTTGCAGGCCTCGCGGACCCGGGCCGGGGAGGCACCGGTCAGCAGCGCCCAGCCGGCCGCGCCGGCGTCGGGCTGGTTCAGGATGGCCTGGTACAACAGCTCGTCGAACGCGGAGACCCCCACCGCGGCCCAGGGGCTCGCGGCAGGGGTTTCCCTTGCCGTGTCGTATGCCGTGTTCACCATGGCCCGGCACGGTAGACGATCTTTGTTAAGAACTTTCGCAACGTTTGGCGGCGGTTGTCTACTTCAGGCCGAACGCCCGTACGACCGTCTGGTCGACGGCGTCGCCGTCCCGGTCGGCGGCCCGCACGCGCAGCGACACGAACCGGGCGCCCTTCTTCGGGTGCTTGAGCTCCGCCTTGCCGTCCTTGACCTTCACTTCCTTCCATGAGGTGCCGTCGTCGTACGAGACCCAGGCCTTCAGGGAACTGGCCGTGACACCGCCCGACTGGTTCCGGACGGAGAGGCCGAGCTTCGACGTGTGTCCAGCCTCAGCACTGTTGAGAAGGCCGATCCCGGCCACGTCGTAGTCGACCGAGAGCAGCCCGAGCGCCGTCTGCTGGTCCGTGTGCGCCGAGGCGAAGGACCATTCGGTGTGGGTGCCGGTGGAGTACGCCGCCCAGTCGGCCGTGCGCTGCGTGTCGACCACGAGGCGGTACGAGGACTTCGCCGGCTGTGCGGTGAACGTGCCGTAGCCGCCGAGTGCGGTGTCGCCGACCAGTTGCCCGTCCGCGTACAGCTTGCCCTTTGCGGTGTCCTGGACGTTGTCCACGTATCCGTAGTGGCCCGGTGTGGCATCGCTCAACTCCGGGATACGGAAGGTGAGCTTGTCACCCGTGCGCTGGGATTGGCCGGACTGCTGAGTGGTCGCCGGGCGGACGACCTGGCCCAGCCAGTCCTCGGCGGGCTGCTTGCCCGCCTTGTCGAAGGTCCGCACGGGACCCCACTGAGGCTGGTTCGCCTGCCAGTTGGGATAGACGGCGTGCCAGATCCGGTTGTCGGAGACGTTGTAGTACTCGGTGCGTTCCGTGCCGAGTTGCACGTTGCTGGTGGTCGCGATGTCGGCACTCTGCCAGGGGCGGTACCGGTACACGGCGTCCTTGCCGACATCCCCGGCCCGGGCCCCGCGGTAACGAACCGTCTGCTTCACCGTGTTGGAGCTGTTCAGGTTGTATGTCTGGTTCGCCGAGACGGCTCCCACCTGCGGGAACATCACGTTGTACACATACGGACTGACCGGAGTGCCGGCCAGCTTCAGCTTGACCTTCTTCCCGCTCTTCAGCAGGGCGCCGAGCTTCGCGCCGTCCTCGCCGGTGGCGATCATCAGCGGGACGGTCGTGCTCTTCGCCCAGGCGATCCAGTACCCGGGCGTCTCGCGATAGGCGAGGACGTAACCGGCCCCGGCCGCGGTCGCGTTGGCCAGCGCCTCGTCCGGCGTCCCGTCGGCGCCCACTCGGACGACCGCCACCTTGCCCTTGACGTCGAGTCCCGCGAAGTCGGCCGCGGTGCCGGCGCCCGCGTCCACCGCGCGCACCGTGTGGTCACCGCTGACCTTCACGGGGAGACCGATATCGGTCTGCGCGTAGTCGAGGGGCAGCGCGTACTTCTCCGGGCCGGTGACGCTCGCCGTCAGCTCCTTGGCGTACAGCCGGAACTTCGAGGAGAACTCGAACATGCCCTGGGTGACCTTCTCGGTGGGCGCCACATAGACGTGGTCGGTCCACCAGCCCTGGCTGTAGGTCACCCCGAAGGCGGTCCCAGGGCCTTCCCGGTGCCAGTTGGTGCTGAAGCCCTGGAACTCGGAGTCCTCCTTGGTCTTCGGCTTGATCTCGACCGCCTTGCGGGCGTCGAGGACGACCTCGGTGTCCTTGTCGACCTTGATCTCCGGATCACCGACGATCGAGGTGTTGACCTCCAGGCCGGCCGCGTCCCGCTGCGAGATCCAGGACGCCATGGAGTACGTACCGGCCGGCACCTTGAAGGTGTAGCTCTTGCCGATGTACCCGTACGTGTCCGGGTACGCGCCGTTCAGCTCCTGCAGCATGAAGATCGACGACCAGGTGGGCGGCTTGCCGTCACGGCCCAGCAGCGACACCTTCAGGTCGTAGGTCTTCGGCAGCTTCTCGAAGCCGATGGCCGTGGTGACGAGGACGCCGTCGGCGCTCGCGGTGATGTGGCCCGTGTACCGGCCCGTCGCCTCCTTCGCCGGGTCGACCGTGACCGCGACGGTGGCGGTGCCCTTCGCCGGGACGGTGACCGTGTCCGCGTTCGGTGTGGCGTCGCGAAGTGACGAGGACACTTTCAACTCCACCGCTTTATCAGTGGTGTTGGTGTACGTGATGTCCTTGTCGGCGGCCGCGGTGTCGGTCTCCTCGTACTTGCCGAAGCTCAGCGTCGGAGTCGCGAAGACGCCCTGATTGACGGCCCGTACGGCGTCGACCCGGCCGTCGCCCTGCTCGAAGGCGTCGGCGTCCGGCATGGTCTTCGCCGTGGTAGCCAGCGCCTGCTTGATCTGCTGGCCCGTCCAGTCGGGGTGGGCCTGCGCTACCAGCGCCGCGGCGCCCGCGACATGCGGGGTCGCCATCGACGTACCGCTGGCCGTCGTGTAGTAGTCGTCGACCGGCGTACCGCCAGGCATGCTGGTGCCCGAGGCGCGGGCCGCGGTGATGGCCACGCCCGGTGCGGTGATCTCCGGCTTGACCGCGTAGTCACCGGCGCGCGGGCCCCGGCTGGAGAACGAGGCCAGCTTGTCCGACTTGTCCACGGCGCCGACCGTCAGCGCGGAGTCGGCGATGCCCGGGGTGCCGACGGTCTGCTCGGACGGGCCGGAGTTGCCCGCCGCGATCACGAAGAGGGTGCCGGTGGACGCGGACAGCTCGTCGACGGTCTCGCTCAGGATGTCGGAGGGGCCGGTGGCGTCACCGCCGAGCGACATCGACACGATCTTCGCGCCGGATTTGGCCGCCCAGTCCATGCCCGCGATGATCCAGGAGTCCTGGCCGTGGCCGGTGTTGTCGAGCACCTTGCCGACGCGCAGTTCCGCGCCCGGCGCCACGCCCTTGTACCGGCCGCCGGAGGCCGCGCCCGAGCCGACGATCGTGGACGCCACATGGGTGCCGTGACCGAAACCGTCCTGCACCGTCTCGCCCGGTACGAAGCTCTGCGTCTCGGCGATCTTCCCCGCCAGATCCGGGTGCCCGGTGTCCACGCCGGTGTCCAGGACCGCGACGTCGACGCCCTTGCCGTCGTAGCCCGACTTCCACACCTCGGGTGCGCCGATCTGCGGCACGCTGACGTCGAGGGACGCCTGTACCTTGCCGTCGAGCCAGATCTTGTCGATGCCCTCGCCGAGTTGCTTGGCGGCCCTGGTGGTCGGTTCGGTGCCGAGTGAGGGGGCGATGTCGGCCCAGAAGGAGGTCGACTTCTTCGCGCTCAGCGCCGCCCCGTCGATCGCGGGCAGCTTGAGCGTCCGGCGTGCGCCCTCGGGGATCGCGCTGCCGCTCTTGTACGTCGCGATCACCGGGGTGGTGCCGGTCTTCGCGTCCGCGTATCCCTGCTTCACCAGCTGGGTGACGTTGAACAGGGCCGGGTCGAGACGGCCCGCCTTCACCAGC
This sequence comes from Streptomyces sp. NPDC058086, assembly GCF_042885015.1. Taxonomy (NCBI): domain Bacteria; kingdom Bacillati; phylum Actinomycetota; class Actinomycetes; order Kitasatosporales; family Streptomycetaceae; genus Streptomyces; species Streptomyces sp. NPDC058086. The sequence goes on from NZ_JBHVST010000038.1 coordinate 85,471, forward strand.
GGGATCGCGTCCGCCGGCAGGACACTGACCTCGCCGTCGCGCTCGGTCGACAGGAAGGTGGCGGCCTCACGGCCCTTGCCGCGCTCGATCTCGACGGCGGACTTGCCGTCCGGCCCGGTGGTGACCGAAACCGTGTCGCCCGTGATGAGGGTGACGGTCTGGGTGGTGCCCTGCGCCGTCCCCGATGGGGTGTCGGGCGAAGGGGTCGGGGCCGCTGCCGAGGGTGCGACCGCACCCGCGAGCAGAGCGGCGGCGCCTGTCATGGCCCAGAGGGCGTGGAGTCTTCGCATCTGTGGGCTTTTCCTTCCCTTGAGAGACCTGGTGAGGTCTGGACCACTGTGCGGGCTGGGGGAGAAGGGGCTCAAGGGATTCCTGTGGCCGGGGTGTGCCAATGCCCCCTTCGGCCACGGGGGTTGAGGAGCGCCGGGGCGTCCCGGGAGACCCTTCGCACGGCTGCGGCAAAGTCGGAACACAGGGTTCTCCCAGCGAACCGGGACAGGATCGTCATATGTCTGGCACCCGAAGCGAACGTCTGCGCGCCACACGCGCCTCCGGCGAGCCCGTCCATGGCGAGCGCGCCCGTGACGACCGCGTCCCCGGCGAGCGTGACGGTAACGAGCGCCCCCGTGCCGGACGTGACGGTGGCGCCCGCGTGCGCGGTGAGCGTGACGGTGGCGAGTACGTCCGTGGCGACCGCGTGCGCGGCGAGGGGATCCGCGGGGACCGCCTCCATGGGGACCGCCTCCGTGGTGAGCGGATCCGTGGGGACCGTGTCCGTGTGCTGATCGTCGACGACGAACCCGCACTCACCGAACTGCTCTCCGTGGCCGTCACCGAGGCGGGCTGGCGGCCCTACCCGGTCGCCGACGGGCACAGCGCGCTGCGCGCCGCCCGCGGCTGCGCCCCGCACGCGGTCGTGCTCGACGGGATGCTGCCCGACCTCGACGGAATCCAGGTGCTGCGCAGGCTGCGCTACGAGAATCCGAGACTGCCCGTCCTCATGCTGACCGCGCGCGACGCGCTCGAACACCGCATCGACGGCCTGTCCGCGGGCGCCGACGACTACGTGACCAAGCCCTTCTCCCTGGAGGAGGTCGTCCTGCGGCTGCGCGGACTGCTGCGCAGGGCCGGAGCCGAACCGACCCGCACCGACGACTCCGTCCTGATGCTCGGCGATCTCGTCCTGACCGAGGAGACCCGCGAAGTGCGCCGCGACGGTACGCCGATCCAGCTCACCGCCAAGGAGTTCGACCTGCTCGGCCTGCTGCTCGGCCACCCGCGGCAGGTGCTGAGCAAGGCCCAGATCCTCGACCATGTGTGGAGCAGCTCCTTCGACGGCGGCGGCAACCTGGTCGAGGTCTACATCTCCAGCCTGCGCCGGAAGATCGACAAGGGGCGGGCGCCGATGATCCACACCGTGCGCGGGGTGGGGTACGCGATCCGCCCCGTGGAGGACGGGAGATGAGCCTCCGACCCACCCGGCTCCCCGGACGCTCCCGACACACGACGCGGGCAGGGCGTTCGCTGCGCACGCGGCTGCTGCTCTTCATCAGCGCCACCATCGTCGCCGTCTGCGCGGCGATGGCCCTCACCACCGTCTTCGCCCAACGCTCCTACCTGCTCGGCAACTTGGACCAGCGCGTCACCGACGCCGCCGAGCGCAGCCAGGGCGGCCTCCAGCGCCGCAGCGGCGACGACACTGACCTGGGGTTCCTCAACGAACGGGGACAGGCCGTCGGCACGCTCGCCGCCCGGTTCGACGAGGACGGGGACATCCTCGCCGCCGAGGTCGTCACCCACGACGGCGGCCGGCAGACCCTCACCGCCGTCCAGCGCGCCGCCCTCGACGGCATCACCACCGACGGCTCCCTGCACACCCGTACCGTCCCTGGCCTCGGCAGCTACCGGGTGACCGCCCTCGGCGGCGACGGCGTCCCCGTGCTCACCGGGCTCCCCATGGGCGACGTACAGGACATGATCGGCCGGCTGGTCGCGGTCGAGGGCGTGGTGGCCGCCGTCGGCCTCACCGCCGCGGGCTGCGTCTGCGCGGTCGTCATACGGCGCCAACTGCGCCCCCTCGGACGGGTCGCCGCCACCGCCGTCGAGGTCTCCCGCTCCCCGCTGGGCCACGGCGAGGTCACCGCCCTGACCCGCGTCCCCGAACGCGACACCGACCCCGGCAGCGAGGCCGGCCAGGTCGGTGCCGCCCTCAACCGCATGATCGACCACGTGGAGTCCTCGCTCGCCGAACGCCAGCGCGGCGAGGAGGAGATGCGCCGCAGCGAGGAACGCATGCGCCGCTTCCTCGCCGACGCCAGCCACGAACTCCGGACACCTCTCGCCTCCATCGCCGGATACGCGGAACTGATGAACCGCGGCACCGAGTGGATCGAACCGACCCTGGCCTGGCGCCGGGTCTCCGCCGAGTCGGCCCGGATGACCGGCCTCGTCGAGGACCTGCTGCTGCTCGCCCGGCTGGACGAGGGCCGGCCGCTGCACGCGGCCGAGGTGGACCTCGCGGCACTGGTCGCCGAGGCGGTGTGGGACGCGCGGGCCGCCGGGGACACCCACAACTGGCAGCTGGCGCTGCTGCTGGACTCCCCGGCCCTGGTCGTCGGCGACGAGGCACGGCTGCACCAGGTGGTGGCCAACCTGTTGGCCAACGCCCGTGTGCACACACCCGTTGGCACGACCGTGGTCGCCTCGGTGGAGGCCACGGAAGAGGCCTGTGTGATCCGCGTCCGCGACGACGGTCCCGGCATCCCGCAGCAACTGCTCCCGTCGGTCTTCGAACGCTTCACACGCGGCGATGTCTCGCGCGCCCGCGGCGGCCCCACGGAGGGGGGCTCCGGCCTCGGACTCGCCATCGTCGAGGCGGTCACCGTCGCCCACGGCGGTCGCATCCACGTGGAGAGCGCCCCGGGCCGTACGGAGTTCACGCTCGAACTGCCCCCGGCCGAAGGCGCCAGGACCCCGGACCCGGCGTCCGCTCCGGCACCCGCGTCGGCCTGATCCTCGGCGCCTTCTTCCCCGCCCCTGTGTACCCACCATGAAGGTCAACGAAATTGTTGACACTTTCTTCGGCGGCGACATACGTTCGCAGACGTCAGACCGAGGTGCGCGCCATGCGCGGGTGACGCGACAGCGGCCCGCCCCGGCGCCCGGAAGGGAGCGGTTCGTTGTCCTCGCGCCGGGCCCTTCCCCACCGCCCTTGCCGGACCTTTCCCCGCCGCGGTTGCCGGACCCTTCCCCGCCGCACTTCAGGTTCGCCTCAGGTTGCTCCCCCAGAGTCGTGCGCGCCCGGCCGTCCGCCAGGGACGTGCCCACGACGAAGGGATCCAGCGACGATGACCGAGCTCGACACTGGGGAGCACGCGGAGCAGTCCGGGACGCCTCAGCAGTCCGGGAAGGACTCCCGCGCTCACTCGGACCGGCGCAACTTCATGCGGAAGGTCTTCTTCGCGAGCGGCGCCACGGCCGTCGCCACCATGGGCGGCGCCGGAGCCTGGACCGCCCTCGCCGACGACACCGCCACCCCCGCCGCCGACGCCTCCGCGACACCGAGCGGCGCGCCCAGCGGCGGCCCCAGCGGCGGCCCCGGTGGCGGCGCGGGCGGCCCCGGCAACCAGACCATCACGGAGGACTTCTTCGGCCTCACCACCGACGGCAAGCGGATCGACGACCTTTACGCGATCCACTCCACGGGCGTCGCCACCGCCCCCGTGATCGCCGCCGCGAACGCCTTCCTCGCCGGGCTCACCGACACCCAGAAGACGGCGACGCAGTTCACGGTCCACTCCACCGAGTGGCGCCTGTGGAGCAACGTCGACTCGTACACGCGTCAGGGCGTCACCCTCGCCGACATGACGGATGATCAGAAGGCTCTGGGCAAGGCTCTGCTGAAGTCGGCGCTCAGCGCGGACGGCCTGGAGACCACCGAGAAGATCCGCAGGATCAACCGGGCGGCCGGCGAGGCGATCGGCAACACCGCCTCCTTCAACGAGGACGCGTACTACTGGACCCTGATGGGCACCCCGTCGGCCACCGAGCCCTGGGGCTTGCAGTTCGACGGCCACCACCTGGTCATCAACTACTTCGTGCTCGGCGACCAGGTCGTCATGAGCCCCTGCTTCTGGGGCTCCGAGCCGACCTCGATGGAGATCGACGGCGAGACCGTGACGGTCTGCCACGAGGAGGTCGTGGCGAGCCTCGCCTTCGTCAACTCCCTCACGCAGGCGCAGCGGGCGGTCGCCATCGAGTCCTCGACCAAGTCGAACGAGTCGATGAAGGCGGGCGCCTTCTCCGACAACGTCGTGCAGACGTACACCGGCCTGCGCGCCGACGTGCTGAACCGCGCGCAGAAGAAGAAGCTTCTCGGCATCGTCGAGGCCTTCGTCGGCCGCGGGAAGGCCGATGCCGCGAGGGTGCGGATGGCCGAGGTCCGGGAGTACCTCGACGACACCCATGTGACCTGGGCGGGCGGCACGGCCGACGACTCCGCCTTCTACGTCCGGGTGCACAGCCCGGTCGTCTGGGTCGAGGTCGACTGTCAGGCCCCGGGCCCGCTCGCGGGCGCGTACGGGGCCACGCAGGGCAGCGGCGCGACCCAGAAGCACGTCCACTCCGTCATCCGCACGCCCAACGGCAACGACTACGGGAAGGAGCTTCTTCGACAGCACTATCTGACGTCACCCCACCATCGGTGACGTGACCGACTCAGGTGGTTTCTCAGTCATAAGAAGATCAGTACCTGAGTGGTTTCTCCGTCATGGCGAGGGCCGCACCCGTTGTCAGGGGGTGCGGCCCTCGTGCGTGAAGCGCTTACACGTGAAGCGTTTACAGAGGTGGTTGTGCGCGCTAACGTCCGAATGAGGTGGGAGCGCTCCCAAGTGGCGGACCGGAACCCGCCGGGAGTCGCTCCCGCCTCACCTCACCTTCCCACCGGCTTCAACCTGCCCCGGAGCGACTGGCCGCTCACCCATTTCACCTCGGGTGCCACGGTCGACTTCTCCTGCAACGCCTGGGCCGCGCACCGAGTTGGTTCTACGTCTACGTCACCAAGGACGGTTTCGACCCGACCAGGGCGCTCACCTGGAACGACATGGAGGACTAGCCGTTCCTGACCGTCGACCACCCGCCGCTCAACGGCAGCCCGGGCACGGTCGAGGCCAACTACTCGTGGACCGGACAGCTCCCCGCGAACAAGTCGGGCCGCCACATCATCTGCATGGTCTGGTGGCGCTCGGACAGCACGGAGACCTTCTACTCCTGCTCGGACGTCGTCTTCGACGGCGGCAACGGCGAGGTGACAGGCATTCACGACCCCGGCAACCCCACCGGGCCCCCGCCCGGCGTCTGCTCCGCGACCCGTCGTAGGACCAACAGCTGGAACGGCGGCTACCGGTCGGAGGTGACCGTCACCGACACGGGAGACGTGCCGATGCTCGGCTGGATGGTCGACTGGACCCTGCCGGGCGGGCAGTCGGTCGTCAGCCTCTGGAACGGCGACGCGACCTACAGCGGCCAGGACGTGATGGTGCACAACGCCGACTGGAACGGTGCGCTGGATCCCGGGAAGAGCGCGACCTTCGGGTACGTCGTCTCGGGCTCCGGCGGTGATCCCGCGACCACGCTGCCCTGCCAGGTGGGTTGACCGGCTCTGGGCGGACCGGGTGGGTGGTGTGGAACTCACCCGGTCCGCGAGCCCGGGCGGGCGAGGGGGGTTGCTGCCCGGGGTGGTGGTCCCCCTGCTCGGGCGAAGGCGAGAGCTTGGGGGAGCGTGGCTTGTGGCGACCGAGGTGTGCGACAACGTTGTCTGATGGTCTGTACATGACTCTACCGCCTCAACCGACAACGATGTCAAGCCAGTTGAGAGGCCAGTGGGGGGCGCGTTGTGCCATAGGGGTGTGCGCCGAGCGTGCCTGTGGGACCGCACGCGGTCTTCCGTGGTACCCGTGGCGCACGTTACTGTCCCTGCGGCTTGTGCGACCTGTGGTGCGCGACCCGTCCGAAGGAGGAGGGGCCGCGTCATGCGTTTCCGTCCGTCATCCGTCCTGCTCGTCGTCGCCCTGGCGGCGGCCGGGATCACCCCCGTCGTCACCCCCGCGGCAGCCGCCACCGCCGCATCACCGGACCTCGTCCGGGACCCCACCACCTACGTCGACCCGCTCATCGGCACCAAGAACGGCGGAAACGTCTTCCCCGGCGCCGTCGTGCCCTTCGGCATGCTCTCCTGGAGCCCCGAGAACACCCGCGGCGACGCCACCCGTACGGCCGCGCCCGGCGGTTACCAGTACGACGCCACCCGCATCAGGGGCTTCAGCCTCACCCATATGTCCGGCACGGGCTGTGCGGGCGGCAGCGGCGACATCCCCTTCTTCCCGTACGCCGGCGAGGTCACGTCCTCCCCGGCGAGCGACACTAAGGACGCGGTGTACGCGGCCGACTTCGCGCACACCGACGAGACGGCGGAGCCCGGCCACTACAAGGTCGGCTTCGCCTCCGGCGTCACCGCCGACCTCACCGCGACCGCGCGCACCGGCTCGGGCCGCTTCAGCTTCCCCGCCGACAAGCCCGCCTCGCTGCTGGTCCGCAGCGCGGGCTCCGAGGTCGGTTCGACCGATTCGACCCTGAAGATCGACCCGGCGACCCGTACCGTCTCCGGGTCCGTCACCTCCGGGAACTTCTGCGGCTACCTCGACCCCGAGGGCCAACGCGCCTACTACACGCTCTACTTCACCGCCCGCTTCGACCGCGACTTCAAATCGACCGGCACCTGGCAGGACGACAAGCTGAGCCCGGGGTCCACGGAGGCGAGCGGCGGCACCGGCGGCTTCGCGAGCGGTGGCCGTCCCGTCGCGGGCAAGGGCGCGGGCGGCTATGTGGAGTTCGAGCCCGGCACCGACCCCGTGAACGTCAAGGTCGGCATCTCGTACGTCAGCCAGGCGGGGGCCGCCGCCAACCTCGCGGCCGAGAACCCGCCGTCCCGCTCCTTCGCCTCGGTCCAGGACGCCGCCCACCGCGCCTGGCGCGACCGGCTCGGCGCGATCAGGGTCGGCGGCGGCAGCGACACCGACCGCACCACCTTCTACACCGCGCTCTACCACGCCCTTCTGCACCCGAACGTCATCAGTGACGCCGACCGCAGATACCGGGGCCCCGACGACAAGGTCCATGTCGTCGGGCGCGGCCACCGGGCCCAGTACGGCACCTTCTCCGGCTGGGACGTCTACCGCTCCCAGGTCCAGCTGCTGACCCTGCTCAGCCCGGACACCGGATCCGACATCGCGCAGTCGCTGCTCGAACTCGCCCGGCAGAACGGCGGCGTCTGGGACCGCTGGCTGCACGGCGCGAGTGGCACCCATGTCATGAACGGCGACCCGTCCCCGACCGCGCTCGCCGGCATCCGGGCCTTCGGCGGCACCGACTTCGACCTGCGCGGCGCGCTGGACTCGCTGGTAGAGGCGGCGACCGTGCCGACCGAGGGCGACCTCTCCTCCTCGGGCAAGCCGGTCCTGTCCGTCGGGCAGCGGCCGTCGCTGGACAAGTACCTCAAGCAGCACTACATGCCGTCCGTGTCCAACGCCTGGGGCGGCGCCGCCGAGACCCTTGAGATGTCCGGCGCCGACTTCGCGCTCTCCCAGCTCGCCACGGCGGCGGGGAGGAAGCAGACGGCCGCCGACTTCGCCCGGCGCTCCCAGTGGTGGCAGAACAACTTCAACATCGCGGCCGACCCGACCGGTGGCTACGTCGCGGGCCGCAAGGCGGACGGCAGCTGGGTCACCGGCTTCACCCCGGCGACCGGCAACGGATTCGTGGAGGGTACGGCCGCCCAGTACACCTGGATGGTGCAGCACAATCCGGCCGGGCTCTTCGCCGCGATGGGCGGCCGGGACAAGGCACTCGACCGCCTCGACGCCTTCTTCCACAACGCCGACGGCAGCTGGGCCTTCTCGGGCAGCGGCGGCGACAAGTCGGAGCTGGACAACGAGCCGTCGATCAACGTGCCCTATCTGTACGCCTACGCGGGCGCGCCCTACAAGACGCAGGAGACCGTCCGCGCCGCGATGAACGGGCTGTGGTCCATCCAGCCGGGCGGCATCCCCGGGAACGACGACCTCGGGGAGATGTCGTCCTGGTACGTCTTCTCCGCGCTCGGCATGTATCCGCAGGTTCCTTCCCGTGCCGAACTCGTCCTCGCCTCACCGCTGTTCACGCGGGTGGAGATCAACCGGCCCGGCGGCAACGACATCGAGATCCGGGCGAACGGCGCCGCCGCGGACGCTCCGTACGTGCAGTCGCTGAAGGTGGACGGCCGTACCAGCGACCGCCCTTGGCTGCCTGCCTCCTTCGTCCGCGACGGCGGCACGCTCGACTACACCCTCTCCGGTACCCCGAACCGCACCTGGGGCAGTGACCCGGCGGCCGCCCCGCCGTCCTTCCGTGAGGGCGAGCAGCCGTACCAGATCGGTGTCGGCCCGACCACGGCGACGCTCGCACCCGGCGGCAGCACGAAGCTCGACATCCGTGCCCTCGCGCTGAGCGGCGGCACCGGCCCCGAGGTCTGCTTCAAGGTGGACACCCCGGCCGGAGTGACCGCGACCCCCGCCGAGGGCACCGTGACCGACGGCGCCCAGGAGATCACCCTGTCCGCCGGTGACACCGCCCAGCAGGGCTTCTACGACGTCAAGGTCACCGTGACGTCGGCCGCCACCTCGTACGAGCAGCCGGTCGCCCTGACCGTCGCGGCACCCGGCTCTCTTCTGGCCGCCTACAACAACACCGGTGTCTCCGACGACACCGGCGACCACGACGAGGCCGACTACGACGGCGGCGGCTGGAGCTACTCCCGTCAGGCCCTCGCCGCCGGAGGCCTGACCCCCGGCGCCCAGGGCACCGTGGACGGCCTCACCTACACCTGGCCCGACTCGCCCACCGGCCGCCCCGACAACGCCTCGGCGACCGCCCAGACCATCGAACTCGCCCACCCGGCCGACCGGTTGTCCTTCATCGGCAGCGCGGTCAACGGCAACCAGCAGACTCACGCGACCGTCACCTACACCGACGGCAGCACGGACTCCGTCGACCTCTCCTTCACCGACTGGACCGTCGGCGGCGGAGGCGGCACCGTCCAGTACGGCAACGAGATCGTCGCCAGGACCGCGTACCGCAATGTCGCGGGCGCCGACAAGGACCCGGTGGCGACGTACGTCTTCGCCACCAAGCCCTTCCAGGCCCCGTCCGGCAAGACCGTCAAGAGCGTGCAGCTGCCGTCCGACGCGGATCTGCACGTGTTCACCGTCGCGGTGAGCTGAGACCCCGGCCGCACAGCAGGGCGGGGGGGGGGGGTGGTATACGGCCCCCCCCCCCCCCCCCCGGGGGGTGGGGCCCCCCCGTTGACCACCCGGGAGGTTTAAAAAAAAAAGAACCCC